>CAMLKS010000385.1 GCA_946480675.1 uncultured Bacteroidota bacterium | reverse complement strand
TCAAAAAAGTAGGTCAAAAAGTAGGTCAAAAAATAAAAGGCTGTAAGAATACAGCCTTCTAAATGATTGATAATCAATGTGCCCAGAACAGGAATCGAACCTGCACTCCATTGCTGAAACCAGATTTTGAGTCTAGCGCGTCTACCAATTCCGCCATCTGGGCGTTTGTCATCAATGGGTTGCAAATGTATTTATTCTTTGCTGAATACGCAACAAGTATTTTCGGCGGAAATAGTAGTCTTTTACCTGCAATAGCAATTCTTTAGATGTATCTCCGCCCTCAAAGCGTTGCAGCAACGGTGAGGCTGCTGCAGCCCATGCCTGTTGCTGGTTTTGCATCATTTGTATGGCCTGCTGCTGCATGCTTTCATTTCCCGGTTCCATCTCGTATTCACTTACTGCTTCATTCAGCTCCATCATTTCCATCAGGAAGCCGGGCGGCAGGTTATATTTTTCTTCTTCCTCCAGTAGCCCGTTCAGCTTCAGTATATAGGCCATAGTAGCATCCGCATTGTTCAGCACTTTGTAAGCATCATTATTCAATGCCGCCATGCGCAGTGCATTGGCCCTTTCTTCTGCATCTGCCATCGTATACCTGTCGGGGTGATACAGGCGGCTCAGTTCGTAGTACTTCTTTTTTACCGCAGCCGCATCGGGCGTAAAACTCACAGGTATATCGTATAGTTCAAAATAGTTATTCATGCGTCAAAAACAGGTGCGTTATATTTGCCGTGCAAAAGTACACAACATGATTCGTATTGGATTGATAAGGGAACGCAAATCTCCACCAGACACGCGCGTAGCGCTCACACCCGCACAGTGCGTGCATATTATGCAAAACAATCCAAACGTACACATCACCGTAGAAGCCTCGCCCAACCGCTGTATACCCGATGCTGAATATACAGAAGCAGGTATCGATGTGGTACATGATATGGCAGACCGCGATATACTGCTTGGCATCAAAGAGGTACCTGTAGATAATCTTATAGAAGGCAAAACGTATTTCTTCTTCTCGCATACCAAGAAAAAACAGCCGTATAATCAGAAGCTGATGTACGCACTGATAGATAAGCGCATCCGGATGATAGACTATGAATGCCTGACGCACATCGATGAGCAGCGCATCCTGGGTTTTGGCTTGTATGCAGGTATTGTAGGGGCGCATAACGGGTTGCTTACCTATGGCCGTAAATTTGGCCTGTACGATTTGCTACCTGCCAATGTAGTAGGCAGCTTTGCTGAAATGCAGCGTATGTATGAGCAGGTAAAACTGCCCAATATCAAAATTGTGCTTACAGGTTCGGGAAAGGTAGCGGCGGGCATATTGGAAGTTATGACACAGTTTGATGTGGAATCGGTAGAACCGGAAGATTTCCTGACGCACCAATACGACTACCCTGTATATACGCACCTGAAAGGTGCAGACCTTTATGCGCGTAAAGACAATAACCTTTTTTCGCGCGATGATTTTCATGCCAACCCTACAGCGTATAAATGTCTTTTCTCTAAATACATTCCGCAAACGGATATCCTCATGAATGGTATCTATTGGGATGAAGACATTGCCCGCCTGTTTGAAAAGCCGGATATACTGCGCAACGACTGGCGTGTATCTGTTATATCAGATATCACCTGCGATATAGATGGCTCTGTACCTATCAATGTGGGCGCCTCTACCATTGCCGACCCCGTTTATGGTATCGACCGTAAAACAGGTAATAAGGTAGCACCATTCCAGAATACGATGGATGTGATAGATATAATGGCTGTAGATAACCTGCCTAATGAACTGCCACGCGATGCCTCTCAATACTTTGGTGCGCACTTTGAAAAGTTTGTACTGGGCGAATTGCTGAGCGGCGATAGTAACATCATCAGGCGCGCAACGATTTGTGAGGATGGCAAATTGACGCCACCTTACGAGTATCTCAGCGACTATGCCTACAGGCCTTAGCCTGCAATAGTTTTAACGCACCAATTGTTCCACCGCCGCATCAATACTCGGGTATTGGTAAGTAAAGCCTGTGCTTTGCACCTTGCTGCTACTTACCGTGCAGCTCTTTAGCACTTCTATGCTCATTTCGCCCAGTGCTATCTTAAGGGCTAATGACGGTATATGCACCGGTATCTGTATGCCTTTTTTGTGCTTGCGGATGCTTTTCATCAATGCCGCATTGGTAACCGGTTGGGGAGATACGGCATTATATACACCGCGCATGTTTTCGTTTTCTATAGCAGCAACTATTAGTCGCGACAGGTCGTCAATATGTATCCAGCTGATAACTTGCTTCCCGCTGCCCAATATAGGCGCTACGCCCCACTTAGTAGGCCCTTCAAATTCTTTGAATGCGCCGCTTTCTTTGCCTAATACAATGCCAAAGCGCAGTACCACCCGTCTTAAAAAATCATCTGCAAAGGCCGATGCCTGCTCCCATTCTATACAGGTGATTCCCAAAAAGTCGGTGGCAGGTGGCATATCCTCTGTAAAGGGTTCTTGCCCGTTATCGGCCCCGTAATAGCCTATAGCCGATGCACTCACCAGCACTTTGCATTGCTGTGCATGCAGCATTACCTGGTTTACCAGGAAGCTGGTACCCTTTAGGCGGCTGTCTATTATTTCCTGTTTACGTTTTTCTGTCCACCGCTTATCGGCAATGCCTGCCCCTGCCAGGTGCACGATGCCGTCCACTTCTTTTAGTGCTTTCACATCGCAGGTTTCCTTCTCGGGGTCCCAGTGGGCATATTGCAGTCCGGATGATGATGGCCTTTTGCCCGCATGGCGGGTAAATATAATAACCCGGTATCCCATATTTACCAGTAAACCAGATACATGTGTGCCTACAAAGCCACTGCCTCCGGTAATGCCAATAGTTTTCATAGCTATATAACAGTTTATATCAGCAATCGTTCGATACAACTATTTCAAAAAAAATAATACCGCTACGCAATAACACACAGACAATGCCGTTTCTATGTTGTAAAAGCCGTTTTTAAATGAAGAAAACTCTACTT
>CAMLKS010000384.1 GCA_946480675.1 uncultured Bacteroidota bacterium | reverse complement strand
TCTTAATCCAACTATATCTTCTCCCAATACCCCACAAACCATGCTTTGAATCTTTTTCAGCATGTGGGTTATCAGAAAAAGTTAAAATTGCTTTCCCATACTTAATAGCCTGAACAACTACTGAACGCCAATCTTTTAGTCGATCTTCCTTAATAGTGTATTGCGCGGGAGATACTGCTTCTTTATTATAGTATTTATTTATTTTTTCTAGCGCATATGTTTTGTTGTAGCTATTGTTATCAACTAACAATTCCTCGTGTACTACTTGTACGCCTAGAAACAGGTTTTTATTAAATATTTGATCTCTAAGGGTATTTGCAACTTGGCAAAGTCCATTGTATTCATCAATATGTGCTGGTATACACAACGCTCCTTTCTTAATCGCTAATTCCATCACTTCTTCGACACTTAAGCTTGAATGGGCGTCTTGCTCGCCAAATTTTCTTCGTTCAATTCCTGTTAATGTGATAAAATCTTCAACCTCTTGAGTTGTAATATGCATATCGAACAACACCAACAAATGCACTTTAGAATCACTACAGGTAATTTCTACACCAGGAAAGACAAAAATTTTTTTTATCGCAGCTACTTCTTTTATTCTATCTATCCATTCAGCAGTATTATGATCTGTGACTGCCACACAATTTAATCCCTTTCGTTCCGCTTCTTCTATCCACTGTTCCGGTGTTACAGTGGTATCCTTAAAACATTTACTTGCAGGAGTATGTAGATGCAAATCGCATTTAAACCATCTTGTTCCAACCATATTGAAATTATTTACTCGTAAACATATAGATTTTAGGCTATTAATTAACCGTGAAAAACACCGGTATTTCCTCAAAATCAATGAGGTATAAATAAAAAGAACCCGCAAGCAGCGGGTTCTTTCAAACATCTAAGGGTCAGGAAAAACGTTATTAATTGGCGGCTACCTTCGAGTAGCGGAAGCCCGCGGGCAGTATCACCCTTTGCAGGTAGTCTTCCTTACGTTCGGCAGCCATCAGGGCTGTATAGAGGCTATCGTGCACGCCATAGTATTCATAAGTTCCATCGTTGTGTATTACCAGGCGCAGCGTCTTTTGTTCGTCATCATACCACACATCCTGTACAGATGCACGGTTTACATTCGTCAGTTTCATACCACCCATATATAAAAACTTGTGCCAACCCCATATTCCACAAACACATGAAAACAAACAAGATACAACCCCACCTCCACCCCAATCTTCCACAAAAATGCAAACACATCACTAGCCCCCTACCTCATTATAAAAACCATCAACAAACCACCGCCCGGCACAACAGTAGCAACCCAGCCCCATCGGCAGCCACCGACAATCACCCTGTGATTGATTGTCGGGCTCCTTTTTTTTGGTTCTTTTTTTGGAGAAGCAAAAAAAGAACAGACGCGCGCTTAGCAACCCACACAACAAAGGCAGCTAACAAAACAATAAAATAACGTATATTTGTAGTAATAAACGAGATAAAAACTATCTCTTGCCCTGGAATTGTTGCGAAAACCGAAAACCGCATTTTTCACAACAAAACACAACAACTAAAAACCGGAACAAACCGGAACAATTCTCACAATCCACTGAAAACCAAACAAAAGCGGCTTGCCATTACAGCAAACCGCGAAACAAATCGGAACAAAAAGTATAATTAATTGATGCCCTCTGTAGCAGCCTCCTTATGTATCTTCTTCACCAGGCCCTGCAGCACATTACCCGGCCCTACCTCTGTAAAACGGGTAGCGCCATTTTCTACCATCTTCTGCACCGTTTGTGTCCAGCGCACGGGGGCCGTTAGCTGGGCTACCAGGTTCTGCTTAATATCCGCAGGGGTGATGTAAGGATGGGCATCTACATTCTGATACACAGGGCAGGTAGGGTTGGCAAAGTTGGTCGCCATAATAGCGCTTTCCAGCTCTTCCCTTGCAGGCTCCATCAGTGGCGAATGGAAGGCACCACCTACCTGCAGCACCAGGGCACGCTTGGCACCCGCAGCCTTCATCAGTTCGCAGGCTTTGTTCACGCCCTCTATACTGCCGCTGATAACCAGCTGGCCGGGGCAGTTATAGTTGGCCGCTACCACTACCTCGTCGGTAATGCCGGCACATATCTCCTCTACTTTGGCATCTTCCAGGCCCAGTATCGCCGCCATGGTAGATGGGTTGATCTCGCAGGCGCGCTGCATGGCTGCTGCACGCTTGGCTACCAGGCGCAGACCATCTTCAAAGCTCAGCACCTTATTAGCCACCAGTGCCGAAAACTCGCCCAGCGAGTGGCCCGCCACCATATCAGGCTTCAAATCTGGCGTGGTGAGGAAAAGTATGGTAGAATGCAGGAATATAGCGGGTTGGGTTACTTTGGTTTGCTTCAAGTCTTCATCGCTACCGTTGAACATTACATCGGTGATGCGGAAACCTAATATTTCGTTGGCTTGCTCAAAGTATTCTTTAGCCAATGTATTTGTTTCGTACAGGTTCTTGCCCATACCTGAGAATTGTGCACCCTGCCCGGGAAATACAAATGCATGCTTCATAAACTTCAAAGTTGGATTGAGAGCGCGAAAGTAATAAATAACGGCTTATAAATATCGGCCATACCTGTATCAGTCTTTCCATTCGTTGGCATATTATTTTACAGCTACTTTTGCATCATGAATTGGATAGCACTTACAGAGGAAGCACAACTGGATAGCATTGCAGAAGAGAGTAAGAACCAACCGGTTGTGATATTTAAACATAGTACCCGCTGCAATATCAGCGATATGATAAAGACCCGGTTGGAGCGCAGTGAAGAACCTGCACACATCAAATTCTACTACCTCGACCTGATACGCTTCCGCAATATTTCAAACAAGATAGCAGAGGTATTCGCGGTGCATCACGAATCTCCGCAGGTGTTGCTGATAAAAGATGGCGATTGTGTATATGATGAAAGCCACAACGGCATCTATATGGAAGACATTGTGGAGCAGGCGGCGTAAGCGGGAGGATAATAAGTCAATAAGCTAAA
>CAMLKS010000383.1 GCA_946480675.1 uncultured Bacteroidota bacterium | reverse complement strand
GCGGCTAAAGATTAGGGATACATTATTGCCACCAAAGCCAAATGAATTACTAAGTACATGGTAGATGCCCGCATTTTCTACCAGCTGCGTGGTAGGGGTGATGCTCACGTCCTCCATCTGCGTGGTGTGGTTGAGCGATGGCCATACCATTTGCTGCTGCAGGGCACCTATGCTGAAGATAGCCTCGATAACGCCTGCCGCGGCCAGTGTATGGCCCGTATATGGCTTGGTAGAACTGAAGTGTGGCGTATGGCCATCAAACAGGCGCTCTATAGCCTTGCCCTCGGCAGCATCATTGGCTGTGGTAGCCGTGCCGTGGGCATTTATATAGTTGATGTCTGTAGTTTGCAATCGTGCCTTTTGCAAAGCCAGCAGCATGGTGTTGTACGCACCATCGCCATTTGGGTTGGGCGCGGTGGGGTGGTAAGCGTCATTGGTATTGGCGTAGCCCGAAAGCACGGCAATGATTTCTGCGCCCCGTTCCTTTGCACTCTTTTCGGTTTCCAGCAATATATAGCCGGCACCTTCACCCAGGTTCAGCCCGAAGCGGGTATTATCGAACGGGCGGGCGGGTTGCTTATCTACATTCTTCAGAGAGTGGAAGCCATTCAGCGTAAAGCGGCTCAGGGCATCGCAACCACCACAGATGGCGCGCTTGACAATGCCGTGCTGTATCAGCCTAGACCCCAGTATGATGGCATTGCCCGAAGATGAGCAGGCTGTGCTGAGGGTAGCCGTAAAAGGTTTTAGCCCGAAGTGTTTGGTGACGTTCTGTGTACTTTCGGCACAGTCCAGCGTATCTATATACTTTAGTGAATCTTCTGCTGTGTTATCCGACAGGAAATCTTCATACATATCTTCTACCGAACACATACCGCCAACGGTATTGGCATTAATGAAAGCAAAGCCTTCGTCCTGCAAATCCTTTTTATCGATGCCTTTCAGTACTTCCTGCATGGCTACCATCGCCAACAGGGTAGTGCGGGTGTAGCCGTTATTGCCTGTAGGCAGGCCCAGCATGGCCGATAGTTCATCATTGCTATAGCGCACCTCGCCCAGTAAAAACTCGTGGGCGTGTATGGTTTGCAGCAATTGCGGGTAGCGCAAGCCGGGCTGCTGCTGTTGCAATGCCTGCAGGTTTGCTGCAACGCCATTGCCCAGCGCAGATAATATACCCAGCGATGTTACGACTATCCTCTCTGCCATGTGTGGTGTGGCAAATTATATCTTGCGGTGTTGTTGTATGTATTCGGCCATAGATGCTACCGATTGCAGCACTTTGCGGCCCTCACGTGCATCTTCTATTTTGATGCCGTAGTTGCGCTCCAGCAATACCATCATTTCCAGCGAATCGATGCTATCGAGGCCAAGACCCTCGCCAAACAGGGGGGCATTGTCATCAATATCCTCAGGCTTCATGCCCTGCAGGTTCAATGATTCAATAATTTGCTGTTTGAGTGTAACTTTCAAATCTTCCATAATCAATAAAGGTGTGGCGCAAAAATAAGAATATCGGGCGTATTATATAAGGTATGTTGCAAGGATAGACTGCAGTAGAACAACTGCATTGATAAAAATGACGTTATTGTTATTATGAAAATTCTTCTTTTAAGTATCTTAATGGAAAGAATAGCCCTATGAAGAGAATACTGCTTGTTGCCCTGCTGCTGGCGCTGGTATTGCCTGCTACACCCCTTAAAGCCCAAAGGGGTAGCTCTGAGTTTGAGCTTCATAAAAACGGGTTTATCTACAGCGATACGACCATGGCGCAATTAGCCCATATTGTAGACTCGCTGAACCTGAAATATAAGCGATGCGACCTGTGGAAGAAGTATACATCAGTACCCCAGACGGCTGCATATGTAATACGGCTGGATAGTGGTAAGAATATTAAGGCTGCATACGAGGATATTAAGAAAGGCATCAGCTTTGATGCTTTTTTGCAGAAATATCCGTTGGCCACATACGAGAAAATGCTGGTTTTAAAATCGCTGGAAGTAGATTATAAAAAGAACCACTACCTGAGCTATGCTGCCGTAGCTGCCAATGGATATGGATATAGCCAACGGGAAGATGATACCTCGAAGTATAATAACCCCGTTAAGGATACATGGATACCTGAATATCTTGCGAAGGGAGAATATAACCGTGAATACCTGTCGGCGCTGTATTTTCCTGATGAGTTTGAAACGGCAGAGTTGCCGCTGAAATATGCACGAATGGTGCAGTATGTAGACTGTATGATAGATACCAACAGCAATATATTTTATAACAATGCCAGTGAGGATATGGGGTGGTTTACCGAGAGGAAGGTAATGGCAAATAAGATAACCTCATTTTTTGAATATATAGGAACCCAAACGGGTGCACCCGATAAACAGTTGTTGAAGAATAAGAAAACTACAAGAAAATATTACGATTTGCTAAGTAAATGGTATGCTATTAAGGACTCTTTAATTGAAACAAAGCTGGAACATACGGATGAATTTCAAAAGCGTTTAAAAGAGGCGTTTGATCAGGCATTGAAGGATAGCATTGGAAATGCCGAGCTGGAAGAATATGCGCAGAAATATCTATCGCCGAAAGATGTACTAAGGCTGAAAAGGCAGAGAGTGGTATGGGGAAGGTGCAGCCAGGATAATTCGCCACGCCGCCATGCATTGGAAATAGCAAAACTTTCTGCTGAAACGGTAAACTGGGAGATATTTCTCAGGGCGCATTTAGATATTATGAACGATAATTTTAACCGCACAAGCGACGGTAGTTATGCATGGGGTGGACGGAAAACTTACATCAAAGAAATAGAAGCCTTGCAGTTGGATATACCTTCGCTGATGTTTGGAACTACGCTGCGGATAGATAACCCATCAGGTACCCATTATTTTGGTTCTATTGGCCGTACGGGCAGGGCATTGGTAGAATCGGAAAAAGCAAAAGAAATGGAAGCCATGATAGCAGAAGCGATAGCCGATACATCGCTGGACTTGTACAACCGTTTTATGTTTTATTTCCTGCTTGATAATTATGCCTACCATATA
>CAMLKS010000382.1 GCA_946480675.1 uncultured Bacteroidota bacterium | reverse complement strand
ACAGGTAACCATTAGGTGCCTGCGTAATGCCATAGAGTGCTTTGCCGGCTTCCTTCATATCGTGCAGGGCCCAGGTGGTACCGCCATCATCTGTAGTGAGGATGGTAGCTTTATCGAAGCGTGTGCCGCCTACTACAAAGCCACGGTCGTGACTGGTGAAAAGGATAGCATTCAGCCTGCTATCTGTATTTGTTTCCAGCTTTTCTACCTTTTTATAGCGCAGGGTATCTTTCTTGCATCCTGCGGCTACGGTTGCCAATAGCAATATGTATAATGTGTACCTCAACATATTTAAAGGGTTAAGATAGTAAATCAGGCAGATATACCGGTTCTTTGCTTATAAGCAGCCCATGCATCTTTTAGCATATCTGCTACTGCTTTTCGTTTCACATCCTCTATGCTGCGGATAGCTACATATTTATGCACCTTGCCGGTGCCTTCCAGTATGTGTTCAGGGTCGGGTAGTTCTGTGCCTTTATAGAAGCCCAGCTTTATTTCCTTTTTTGATAGAATGATGGTACATATAGAGTCTTTATAGCCAGGGCCAAAACCGTAGCCTATTACCTTGGCAGAAGCATCGGGTAATACCAATATGCCGGGTATTAGTTTTTCAATTAATACTCCCGTAGCTATAGCCAGTTCCTGTACGTTTGCAGGGTAGTTGTTTATAAAGTCTATATCCATCGTCTAAGGCTTTAGTTCAAGAAGTACTACATTTTCTATATGGTGCGTATGGGGGAACATGTCTACAGGTTGCACACGGGTCACAGCATAGGCTTCATCCAGCAATTGCAGGTCGCGGGCCTGTGTAGCAGGGTTGCAGCTCACATATACCACTTTCGGTGCACGTATCTTCAATAATTGCTGTACCAGCTTTTCATGCATACCGGCACGTGGCGGGTCGGTAATGATAACATCGGGCCTGCCGTGTGTTTCAAAGAACTCATCTGTACAAATTGCCGTTGCATCCCCTGCGTAGAACAGGCAATGGTTCAGCCCGTTCATAGCTGCGTTTTCTTTAGCATCTGCTATGGCATCTTCTATCACTTCTATGCCTATTACCTTCTTTGCCCCTTTAGAGCAGAAGATGCCGATGCTTCCTGTACCGCAATACAGGTCGTAAAGCGTTTCATTTCCTGTTAGCCCTGCAAAATCGCGGGTAATACGGTATAGATTTTCGCCCTGGTAGGTATTGGTTTGGAAGAAAGATTTAGGTGATATTTTAAACCTGAAATCTTCCAATGTTTCTTCTATATATCCTTTGCCGTGGTAGCAATGCACTTCCAGGTCGTGTATGCTGTCGTTTACTTTGGGGTTGATGGTATAGTGCAGGGTAGTGATACCCGGAATGGTAGCCAGTAGGTGGTCGAGCAGGGCAATGCGTTTTTTCTTATCCTCGTGTTGAAGAACGAGGTTGATAAGTATTTCTCCCGTACGGGCTACACGCAGCACTATATTGCGCAGCCAGCCTGTATGTGTGCGGTAATCGTAGTAGGGCAGGTTATGTTTTATGGCATATTCCCGCAGGGTAGTCAGCAGCAGGTTGGTAGGTTCTGCCTGCAGGTAACAGCGATGGATATCTACCACTTTATCGAACAGGCCGGGAGCATGGAAACCCAGTGCCGGTTCTATGGGTAGTATTTCGTCACCGGCGGCTTTCAACTCTTCGTTGGTGCGGTAGCGGTGCGTGCAGAAGGTAAACTCCAGCTTATTGCGGTAGTACTGTTGCAGCGGGCTGCCCGATATAGGTGTCATTTCCGGCAGTTGCACATGGCCTATCCTTGTCAGTTGGTCCAGTACCTGTTGTTGCTTGTATTGTATTTGTTTTTCATATGGTAGCATCTGCCATTTGCAGCCGCCACAAATACCAAAATGTTCGCAAAAGGGTGTTACCCTGTCTGCTGAAGGGGTTACCACATCCAGTATCTTACCCTCTGCCCAGCTTTTCTTTTGTTTGGTGATGCGCACATTCACCACATCTCCGGGTATGGCATTCTCTACAAATAATACTTTACCGTCTTCCAGCGTAGCAATACTTTTTCCTTCGGCGGCATATGCCGTCACCAGCACATTATTTACCGGCTGCTTCTTTTTACGTGCCAATTACAGAATGTTAGAAATTAGTTAATTAGCCGCAAATTTACGTCCATTAGCTTAGGATACGCTGTCTATAAGGTTTAAATTTGACAATTGCCTTAGTGCCAAGCCGTGCTAAAGCCATAATTGTCTTTAAAAACAATTATTTTCGACCAATTACTTAGTATGAAACGCACCTTTCTAGCCTTTTTATTGTGCCTTGTTACCGGCATGACCGCTTTTGCAGCCGATGGATATAAGATCCAGATAAAGTTTAACGATGTAAAAGATTCACTGGTTTACCTGGCTCACTACTATGGCAAGCCATTGCCTACCATTTATAAGCTCGATTCGGCCAAGATGGATAAGAACGGGCTTGTTACCATGCAATCGAAAGAAAAGCTGCTGGGCGGTATCTATATCATCCTGCTTTCTGATAAGGCCACCTATTTTGAATTGTTGCTGAACAATGGCGATAATATGACCATCAATGCTACTGCCAAGCAGTTGCCGCAGAGTTTGAAATTCACCGGCTCTCCCGAAAACGACCGTTTCTCCAAGTACATGGCTTTCCTTACAGATTTCAGCAACCAGACGAAGAAGCTGGAAGCCGAACTGCAAAAGGCTGCTACCCGTGCCGATACCATGTCTATTGCTGAAAGGGGTAAAGCGCTGAACAAGCAATTGGCTACTTACCGCGAGGATTATGTAAAGAAATACCCCGGCACATTGCTGGCCAATATCTTCAGGGCTATTAAAGTGCCTGTGGTACCGGAAGGCAAGCATTACCTGGAAGACGGTAAAACAGAAGACACCATGTTTGCCTACAATTACTATCGTACCCACTATTGGGATGATTTCGATTTTACGGACGACAGGCTGATACATACACCCATCTACGATGGTAAACTGGATGAATACTTCAACAGGCTGCTGCCCCCCACACCCGATACCATCAATGCAGAG
>CAMLKS010000381.1 GCA_946480675.1 uncultured Bacteroidota bacterium | reverse complement strand
AACAACGGTTTTCACAACAAAACACAACAAATTGCAACAAGCGGCTACATTTTGTCAATAGCCACTGCCAAATGCCCGACATTTTGTCTAAAATAACGGTGTGGCAAAATAATTGAGCTTACTTTTGCACGATGTTTTTTAAAAAAAAGAAGTCTATGAGCGAAAACGCACATGAAAAAGATGAATTATTGAATAAGGATGGCGACAACCTGTCAGAAAACATAGATGCAATGGAAGAGGAAATAGCCAGGGAGCTGAACGTAGACGACAGCGTTAGCGGCATGCAGCACCTGGATGACGAGCTGACTGAAGAAGGAGAAGAGGAAAAATTGAAAATGGAACTGGCAGAAGCCAAGGATAAATACGTGCGCCTGGTAGCAGAGTTTGATAACTTCCGTAAGCGCAATGCGAAAGAGCGGGTAGAGCTGATACAAACTGCCGGTAAAGACGTGATACAATCGCTGCTGGATGTGCTGGATGATAGCGAACGCGCACAGAAACAATTGGAAACAACAACCGACATTACCCAGATAAAAGAAGGTATCACATTGGTTTTTAATAAATTGCACCAGGTATTGCAGCATCGTGGCCTGAAGGCTATGGACAGTAGAAACCAGCCTTTTGATGCCGACCTGCACGAAGCGATAACTGAAATACCTGCCCCAAGCGAAGATATGGTGGGCAAGGTGATAGATGAGGTGCAGAAAGGATATTACCTGAACGATAAGCTGATAAGGCACGCAAAAGTAGTAGTGGGAAAATAAAAGGTGCAGTAGCAAGGCAGTCCTGCAGATGGCTGCCATTATTTTTAAAATAACTATGGCAAAAAGAGATTATTACGAGGTATTAGGTGTTGCAAAGGGTGCGAGTGCCGATGAAATAAAGAAGGCATATCGCAAGATAGCCATGCAGCACCACCCCGACCGTAACCCTGGCGATAAAGCTGCTGAAGAAAAGTTTAAAGAAGCGGCAGAAGCTTATGATGTATTGAGCAACCCCGATAAAAAGGCACAGTACGACCGTTTTGGCCATGCCGGTATGGGTGGTGCTGCCGGTGGTGGCTATGGTGGCCCCGGTGGTATGCGCATGGAAGACATCTTCCAGAATTTTGGCGACATCTTTGGCGATGATATGTTCGGCTCCTTCTTTGGTGGAGGCGGTGGCGGGCGCGGCGGTGGCCGCAGGCAGGGCTCGCGCGGTGCCAACCTGCGTGTGAAACTGAAAATGAACTTTGCGGAGATAGCCAACGGTGCCAACAAGAAGATAAAAGTGAAAAAGTATGTGCCCTGCAATACATGTAGTGGCAGTGGTGCAAAGGATGCTAAGTCTGTACAAACCTGCGGTACCTGTAATGGTAGCGGCCAGGTAAGGAAGGTGACCAATACCTTCCTGGGGCAGATGCAAACGGTAACTACCTGCCCTACCTGTAACGGTGAGGGCACGCAGATAACAGCTAAATGCGGCAGTTGTAAAGGCGAAGGCCGTGTATATGGCGAAGAAACCATTACTATGGATATACCGGCAGGTGTGCACGATGGCATGCAACTGAGCATGGGTGGTGCAGGTAATGCCGGTGAGCGTGGTGGCCCTCCGGGAGACCTGCTGATACTGATAGAAGAAGAAAAGCACGCACACCTGAGGCGTAATGACCTGGATGTGATTTACCAGTTGCACTTGTCATTCCCTGAGGTGGTGCTGGGCACGCAGGTAGAAGTGCCTACCATAGATGGTAAGGCCAAAATAAAGATACCCGCAGGCACACAAAGCGGTAAGATATTCAGGTTGAAAGGCAAAGGCTTCCCCGCATTCCAGTCTTACGAAAAAGGAGACCAATTGGTGGAAGTGAATGCATGGTCGCCGCAAAACCTGACTGATGAAGAAAAGAATATGCTGGAGAAGCTGAAAAACTCTAAAAACTTCCAGCCGGGCCCTGAGGCCAGGGATATGAAGGAAGACCGCAGCTTCTTCGATAAGATAAAAGACGCATTCAGTTAAGATAAAGGGGTTGAGCTATCAACCCCTTTATTGTTAAGCTTATGTTGTTGTGGCTTAAAACCTATAGCAGGAAAAACAACTATATTAATTTTAGCCCCACAACATATAATGGATGATAAAACCGCTTACCTCATTGCGCTTTTTCTTCGCCTTCATGGTTTTTGTAAGCCACTTGTGGTTTATAAAAGACGATGGTGCGGTGGCTACCCAGCTATATGACCATATCTTTTCCGAAGGATATATAGGAGTGAGCTTCTTTTTCATACTGAGCGGTTTTATTCTCAGTTACAATTATAAAGACAAGCTATTAGAGCATCGTATCAGCAAAAAAGCGTTCTGGGTAGCACGTTTCGCTCGTATTTATCCATTGCATTTTGTAACGCTGATGGTGGCTGTTCCTTTATCGTTCAGGCATGATATGCTGGAATGGACGGAACGCTTTGTAATGAACCTGTTTCTGCTGCAAAGCTTTGTGCCGTCACAGGACATCTATTTTTATTTTAACTCTGTATCGTGGAGCATTTCAGACGAAATGTTTTTCTACCTCATTTTCCCCTTCCTTATAATAGCCTATTACAGGCCCAAAGTGTTTAATTACTGGCTGCCCTTATTGTTGGTTCTGATTATTCCTATAGGAGTATATTCCATAAAAAGCGGCTATCACCATAAGTTCTTTTATATAAACCCACTGCTAAGGGTAGCAGATTTTACCCTGGGCATTGTCTTGTATCACGTATATGAGCTGAGAAAGAAAATCGATTTTAAGACCACGGCAACGGCAACAAGGGCAGAACTATTGGCGGTATTATTGTTGCTGGCCTTTTTCCTGTTTCACGAAAATGTGCCGCAGGGCTTCCGCTATTCCTGCTATTACTGGATACCTATGATAGGTATTGTTTATGTTTTCTCCTTTTCAAAGGGTGCCATATCAGCCATCTTATCGAATGACAAGCTGGTATACCTGGGTGAAATCAGTTTTGGTTTCTATATGTGGCACATGCTGGTTATCAGGTATTTCAATTACATAGGTGCTAAAATACCGATGTTTACC
>CAMLKS010000380.1 GCA_946480675.1 uncultured Bacteroidota bacterium | reverse complement strand
CAAGCCCAATACGGGCATGGCTATACAGGCGCGAGAAGATTTCCCGCTGATAGATTATAAACGCAGCGTAATGGTGGGTAACAGTGTTTCCGATATGGAATTTGGTAAGCGTATGGCTATGCATACCGTGTTCCTTACTACCAAGCACGAGCCATTTGTGCTGCCGCACGATCTGATTGACGAACAGTACCCCAGCCTGCTAAATTGGGCCTATAGCCTGAAGGCAGCTACTGCAGAAGTCGTCAAATAGCACCATTACATACCGCTACAAAGCCGTATTGCAGGGTATTTATAGCAGATATTCCCGATTTATTCAATTTTTTCGGATGAAATTTGTTATAAAATAAAAGTTTTCTTTACCTTTGCAGTCCTTTTTAATATGGCTAAACAGTCTTTGATCAAACAAGACGGGGTAATCGTGGAGGCACTGTCTAATGCAATGTTCCGCGTACGTCTTGAAAACGGACACGAAATACTGGCAACAATATCTGGTAAAATGCGCATGCACTACATACGTATCTTACCCGGCGATAAAGTAGGTGTAGAAATGAGTCCGTATGATCTGAGCCGAGGTCGTATAATATACAGGTATAAATAACAATTTAAAAAATAACCAACCAGTCATGAAGGTTAGAGCTGCTATCAAAAAGCGTAGTGCCGATTGTAAGATCGTTCGCCGTAAAGGTAAACTTTACGTTATCAACAAAAAGAACCCTCGTTTTAAACAACGTCAAGGTTAATCAATTTAGTAATTAGTTTTTAAAAATTATATCATACATGGCTCGTATAGCTGGTGTTGACCTTCCGAAAAACAAACGTGGTGAGATAGCCCTCACTTACATCTACGGTATTGGCCGTAGCACTGCTCAATATATCCTGACAAAATCAGGTATAGATTTCGATAAGAAAGCTGCTGAATGGAACGATGATGAGCAAGCTGCCATCCGTAACATCATCACTGGTGAGTTCAAAGTAGAAGGCCAACTGCGCTCTGAAGTTCAAATGAACATCAAACGCCTGATGGATATCGCTTGTTACCGTGGCCTGCGTCACCGTAAAGGTTTGCCTTTGCGTGGTCAGCGTACACGTACCAACAGCCGTACCCGTAAAGGTAAGCGTAAAACTGTTGCAGGTAAAAAGAAAGCAGCTAAGAAATAACCTTAGGGCCACTGCCGGATCTGTTGAGCTGCAGCAGGGAGGAGTGGTACCGGGCCGGGTCACATCGGCCTATATATTTTATAACGACTACCTTTATTTAAAAGCAAAATGGCAAAAGGACAATCGTCTGCAAAGACCGCTGCTAAAAAGCGCATAGTAAAAGTAGATGCGCACGGAGATGTGCACATCAGCGCTACATTCAACAACATCATTGTTAGTATCACTAACAAACAAGGCCAGGTTATTTCTTGGTCTTCAGCCGGTAAAATGGGTTTCCGTGGTTCTAAAAAGAACACGCCATATGCTGCTCAAATGGCATCTCAAGACTGTGGTAAAGTAGCAGCAGATGCAGGCCTGAAGAAAGTGGATGTTTTCGTGAAAGGACCTGGTTCTGGCCGTGAAGGTGCTATCCGCGCCCTGGCAGCTGTAGGTATCGAGGTTGTATCTATCAAGGATATTACCCCACTGCCGCACAATGGTTGCCGCCCTCCTAAAAAACGTAGGGTATAATAGTAAAATCGACAAGTTCAAATCATTAATCATAAATAAGCTGTTTCGTATCGGGATTTACGATTTTAAATGAGACGAAGCAGGTAAATAAAAATCGAAAATGGCACGTTATACAGGACCAAAGAACAGAATCTGCCGCATCTTCGGCGAACCAATTTTAGGCTCAGGTAAAAACCTGGGTAAAAACAGCAACCCTCCTGGTCAGCACGGTGGCTCTCGCAAGCGTAAAGCTGCCAGCGAGTACGCTATACAGCTGAAGGAAAAGCAAAAAGCAAAATACACTTATGGTGTTCTGGAAAAACAATTCCGTAACACATACGTAGAGGCTTCTCGCCTGAAGGGTGCAACTGGTGAAAACCTTATCAAACTGTTGGAAGCTCGTCTTGACAATGCAGTTTACCGTCTGGGTATTGCCCCTACGCGTCCTGCAGCCCGTCAGCTGGTGTCTCACAAGCACATCATGGTAAACGGTGAGATCGTAAACATTCCGTCTTATCAACTGAAAGCTGGTGATATCATCGAGCTGAAGCCTAAGAGCAAAGTAAACACTACAGTTACCAGCCTGATGCGCGGTAAAAACCCGAAGGTCAACTGGATGGACTGGAGCGAGAAAGACATGAAGGGTACATACATTGCTCACCCAGAGCGTGAAAGCGTTCCGGAAAACATCAAAGAGCAACTGATAGTTGAATTGTACTCTAAATAATAATAAATATCTTTAGTAGCCCAAAGTAGAAAGACCACCTTTCTACTTTGCTACTTGATACAAATACTCAATTTTAAAAAAACAAATCTCAATATGGCCATATTGAATTTCCAGAAACCGGATAAAATTGTTCTTCAGAAAGCTACTGATTTCGAAGCCCAGTTTGAATTCCGTCCGTTGGAACCCGGTTACGGTGTTACCATTGGTAATGCATTGCGCCGCGTATTGCTGTCTTCTCTTGAAGGATATGCCATCACAGCTATCAAAATAGCCGGTGCAGACCATGAATTCGCTACTATCAAAGGTGTGTTGGAAGATGTGACTGAGATCATCCTGAATCTGAAACAGGTGCGCCTGAAAAAAGCAGTAGAAGGTGATGTGACTTCTGATAGGGTAGAACTGACTATCAAAGGCCAGGAAACATTTACCGCAGGTATGATTGGCGAGGCACTGCCTAACTTCGAGGTGATGAACCCCGAGCTGGTTATATGTACTATGGATGCCGGTACTACTTTCCAGATAGAATTGTTCATCGGCAAAGGCCGTGGTTATGTTCCTGCGGAGGACAACAAGATCAAGGATGCTCCATTCGGATACATTCCTACCGACTCAATTTTCACTCCGATAAAGAATGTGAAATACGCAATCGAAAACACGCGTGTTGAACAGCGCACGGACTACGAAAAA
>CAMLKS010000379.1 GCA_946480675.1 uncultured Bacteroidota bacterium | reverse complement strand
TAAACACACAGGAAGGGCCAAGAAATACATCATCATCGCAGGTGACACCTGTATATACAGAAACATTGTTCTGTATCTTGACGTTATTACCTAATATCACGCCGGGAGATATCACTACGTTCTGGCCAATATTACATGTAGCACCAATGGTACAATCGGGCATAATATGGGAGAAGTGCCATATTTTAGTGCCCGCTCCTATATTACTGCCTTTATCTATTACCGCTGTAGGATGCGCAAAATAATCCATACTACAACCTGTGGTCTACATAAGATTTTTCGAGGCATCCTTTCACATCATACAAAATACCATCCTGCTTTAGATATGATTTCCACTCCTGCTGCATAAATTCATCATGCGCTACTGCCAGAACAATAGCATCATATTTTTTATCCCCGTCCAATTTATTCCTCGTTACAATACCATATTCATGTTTCACCTCCTCAGGGCTCGCCCATGGATCATACACTGTCACATTAATATCGTAAGAAGACAATTCGGATATAATATCTACTACCCTTGTATTTCGTACATCCGGGCAGTTTTCTTTAAACGTTACACCCAATATCAGCACGTTCGCATGCTTAACAGGGATGTTCCTTTTTATCATCAGCTTCACTACTTCGTTGGCTATATAGCCTCCCATACCATCATTCATCCTTCTGCCTGCCAGTATTATCTCGGGGTTATAACCTACTTCCTGCGCTTTCTGCGCCAGGTAATAAGGGTCTACACCTATACAGTGGCCGCCTACCAGGCCGGGTTTAAATTTCAGGAAGTTCCATTTAGTACCTGCCGCCTCCAGCACATCATGTGTGTCAATATTCATACGGTTGAATATCTTAGCCAGCTCATTTACGAAAGCAATATTTATATCACGTTGCGCATTCTCTATCACCTTAGCTGCTTCCGCTACTTTTATGCTGCTGGCCTTGTGCGTACCTGCTGTAATGATACTTGCATACAGTTTATCAACCGTTTCAGCTACTTCATCTGTAGAACCCGATGTTACTTTTTTGATCTTTGTAACGGTGTGTTGTTTATCGCCGGGATTGATACGCTCAGGAGAATAACCGCAATAAAAATCAACATTATATTTTAAGCCTGATGTCTTTTCAAGTACCGGCACACACTCATCTTCCGTAACACCGGGATACACTGTTGACTCATACACTACTATATCACCTTTTTTCAACACCTTGCCTACAGTTTCGCTTGCTTTATACAGCGGTGTCAGGTCAGGGCGGTTGTATTTATCTACCGGCGTAGGCACCGTTACGATGTATACGTTACAATCAGCCATATGCTCCAGTTTGTTGGAACATAACAGGCCTTTATCGGTTGGCACGCCGGTGGTATTTACTTGTTGCAATGATTCAGCATCTACTTCTAAAGTATGATCCTGGTTTTGCTGCAATTCTGCAATGCGACTGCTGTTGATATCAAAACCTATTACAGGGTAGTATTTAGCGAATTCGACAGCTAATGGCAGGCCTACATAGCCTAAGCCAATTACTGCGATACGATGTTGTGACGTCATTTTTAGTGATTGTATATATTAGTTTAGTTTTTACGCTTTATATATTTTGCCAGACCTGTTTTTACGGTTTCATCGTCGTAGTAACCCGACCCGTATGTAGCATATCCATAGTTGCTGCTATGCTTGCTATCTACATCATTTATCACCAGCGACATTTTAGACATTTTATCAGAACGATACAAAGCGTCTGCTGCCTTTATTTGTTCTTTGTGCGTGTAACCTTGCCTTACTACAAATAGAGTAGCATCTGTATGGGCAGATAAAAGCTGTGCATCTGTTACCAGGCCAACAGGGGCAGTATCTATGATGATGTAGTCAAAACGCTCTTTCAATGCATCCATCAGCACATTTACCTGTGGCAGCATAAGTAGTTCTGAAGGATTGGGGGGTAGCGGGCCCGATGGTATTACATATAACTGTTCCGATACCGGGGATTGTTTCAATATAGCATCTAGTGAAGCCTGCCCTACAATATAGTTTGAAAATCCTACAGCATTAGAAATACCAAGTTTCTTAGTAACCTGTGGCTTACGCAAATCCAGTTCCAGCAACACTACTTTTTTCCCTGAGATGGCCAGTGCACATGCCAGATTTACAGAAACAAATGACTTGCCTTCCCCACTCATGCTGGATGTTAGCATGATTATCTTTTGCTCCTTCTGCGGCAATAAGAATTGAAGGTTTGTTCGTAAAGCCCGGAATTGTTCAGAAACTACTGTTCTGCTATCTTTCCTTACAGCAATTATTTCTTCACCCGGGTGGTGGCCTATTTCTGCTATTATCGGCATTTGTGTCAAAGCCAGTATATCCGCATTATTTTCTATCCTGTCATTCAACAGTTCACGTATCAGTATGCGTGCTCCCGGTACTATAATACCCAATGCAAAGGCAATAAGGTAGATACGTGATTTAACAGGTGATACCTTACCGCTTGTTTTTGGCGGGTCTATTACCTTTAGGTTAGATACGGTAGCTGATTTTGAGATAGCACTTTCTTCCCTTTTCTGTAGCAGGAAGAGGTAAAGCTCCTGTTTTATCTGCTGCTTTCTTGAATATTCAAGATATATTCTTTCGTTTTCCGGCACCTTACTTATTGCAGCGTCAATCGAGCCTGCACGCGATTTTAATTCGTTCACCGCTACTTTATACCCACTCTTTAAAGATGCTATATAGCTGCGCATGCCGGCACGGGTATCATTGATGGCCTCATCTGTATTTCTTACTTGCGGACTGTTTTCAGTATAGGTCAATAGTAGCTTTTGGCGCTGCATTTGCAGCCCGTTGTATTCTTCAATGATGCCGGTGAGTGTTGCATCTTGCGCTATCAGTGTAGCAGGCATTACACGGCGAGCATTGTTATTATCTTTCAGGTAGCTTTCTAATGATTCCAGTATGCGCAGCTGCACTTCTTTTCCTGTCAGTTCTTTTTCATTGGTAGAGGTATTATCGAGCAGCATTTTCGATTGTGCATTTACATCCGTAAATCTGTTCCTGCTTTTAAACCCCTGTATATCTTTCTCTA
>CAMLKS010000378.1 GCA_946480675.1 uncultured Bacteroidota bacterium | reverse complement strand
CACCCATGCTGTATTGTGGCTGGCATTGTTATCCCTTCCGTATTTTTTCAAGCCGGATCTCCCCGGTCATCCACGCGGCACATTATTGGATGATATACTGCTCCCCCCAAGGGTAGCCAACGGCCTTTTACTGATATTTGTTTTTTACCTCAACTATTTTCTGGTAATACCACACTTGTATCTTCGTAAACGGTTTGTGCTGTTTGGTGCATCTATAGCATTTAACATCGGCCTGTTTATATTACTGAATTATAGCATGATGCCGCCACGTAAAGATCTTCCCCCTATGGGATTGGTTATGCTTGGCCCCAGCCATAATCTGTTCCTTTTTATCATTACTTATATCCTTTCATTTACAACATCTGTTTATAACCAATGGCAATCTGCCGTTCAGGAAAAAATGCAAACCGAAATATCATTTCTAAAGGCGCAAATCAACCCCCATTTCCTGTTTAATACGTTAAATACCATTTACTCGCTCACCATTACCCAATCAGAAGAAGCACCTGATGCAGTTATAAAACTATCGGGTATGATGCGATATGCTATAAGCGAAAGCGACCGCGATATCGTGTCCTTAAAAAAAGAACTGGATTATATAGATAACTACATTGCCTTACAGAGCATGCGCATACCTGCCAAAGTAAAACTGCAACATAACATTATAGGCAGCAGGGATAGCTTGTGTATTGCACCATTTGTATTAATACCATTTATTGAAAACGCATTTAAACATGGCATTAATGCGGAAGAAGATTCAGACATCCGCATTAACATACAAATAGACAACCGGGAACTGCATATGACCGTAACCAATAATAAAGTATATGTGCAGCACAACGACGATATTAAAACAGGTTTGGGAATAAACAAAACTGCAGGACGCCTGAAAATTTTATACCCAGGTAGGCATGACTTGAAAATTCACGATGCAGATGATACCTTTACGGTATCTCTTAAATTGAACCTTACATGATAACAGCTATTGCTTTAGACGATGAACCGCTGGCATTAGTCATCGTTAAGCAGTTTTGCAGTCGTATAGACTTTATCGACCTGAAAAAAACTTTTACTGAAACAGAAGAAGCGCTTGCTTACCTGAAGGAAAATCCTGTTGACTTACTTTTCCTGGATATAAAAATGCCAGCCATTTCCGGTATCGACTTTTATAAGATGGCTGGCCAGGATACTATGGTTATTTTCACTACAGCCCATAGTGAATACGCTATAGAGGGGTTTAACCTGAATGCTATCGATTACTTGCTAAAACCTTTCGATTTCAACCGTTTTAAACACGCAGTAACAAAAGCACAGGATTTTTATAATTATTCTAAGGATAAAACGGATGAGCCAAAGCCCTTCCTCTTTATCAGGGCCGACTATAGCATGGTGAAAATAGAATTGAAAGATATCCTGTTTATAGAGGGCCTCGACAACTATCTGAAGATACACCTTGATAATGCGAAGCCCATAACGGCGCGCATGAGCATGAAAACCATGATAGAAAAGCTTCCTGCTAAAGATTTCCTTCGCGTGCATAGGTCTTATATCGTTCCGCTGAATAAAATACAATCGGTACGCAATAAAACGATACAGCTACCTAATAAAGAAATACCTGTTGGCACAAACTATGTGGATATTGTGCAACAGGCATTCAAACAATAAAAGCAGTTTTTAAAAGAAAAGCTCTAAAAAGGCCGGGCAATGGTCGGAATGCTTTACATCTGGGTATATAGCTGCACCTTTCAGGCTGTTGCGTAGTGGCTCTGTTACAGATATGTAATCGATACGCCAGCCTTTATTTTGCTCCCTGACACTGGGAAAACGTGCGCTCCACCAGGTATAATGATGCGGGTCCTGGTTGAATGCACGGAAACTATCTACAAAGCCTTTTTCCCAGAATTTATCAAGCCAATCCCGCTCTTCAGGTAAGAAACCACTACTTTTTTTATTACCTGCAGGGTTATGTATATCTATCGGTTTGTTGGCTATATTATAGTCGCCACACACCACTAGTTTGGGCCTGTTTTCAGAAAGAGCCAGTAAATATTCCTGGAATTCGTCCAGCCATTGATATTTATATGTCTGCCGTTCATCACCACTGGTACCGCTCGGAAAATAAGCATTCACAAGCGTTACATCTCCAAAGTCAAGGCGTATTACCCTACCTTCAGCATCGCTCTGCATAATACCATTACCATAAAAAACATTATCAGGTTTTATCCTGGTAAAAACAGCTACCCCACTATAGCCCTTCTTTTCAGCCGAGAACCAATAAGTTTCATAGCCCAAAGCCTCAATTTCAGACACATCTACATCGGCCCTGGCGGCCTTGGTTTCCTGCAGGCATATTACATCCGCAGGGTCTGTTTTCAGCCATTCTATAAACCCTTTTTTAATAGCGGCACGTATGCCGTTCACGTTATATGATATAATGCGCATGCTACTTTGTTACTTGTGATGCGATTTGCTGCTGCAATGATTTTGCCCAGCTAACCAGCAATGCCTTTTCTTCTTTTGTCAGTTTAGCTTCTTTATGTACCAAGGTATATGAACCCAACGGCATTTCGTCTTTTTCTAACATTTCAGCCGTTTCTTCCAGCTTGTGTGCCTGTTTCTTCAACTGATAAGTAGCAAACGCTGAAAAGTTGAGCTCTTCTTTTCCTTCATTCACATGATTTTGCATCCACAGGCCAATGGGCTGGATATTGGTATACCAAGGATAGTTGGTATTGTTGCTATGGCAATCGTAACAGGTTTTCTTTAATACTGCCTGAACATCGTCCGGCACTGTATAATGAGCGCTGATATCATTGACAGAGGCTGCATTCGACTGATTGCGAGATGGACGAATGAATTGCACAACAACCAACAGGATCAATAATCCCAGCAATATTTTCTTCAGCATGTTTTTAGTTTATTGCTAAAAATACATAATTCATTATAACCCAAAATGGTTTTGCTATCATACACCATTAAATAATTGTTGTAAACAAAAAGGCAGCACATCTCAGTACTGCCTTTGAAGATTTGTAACAAATATTAATTGAAGGTAACAGTGATATTGC
>CAMLKS010000377.1 GCA_946480675.1 uncultured Bacteroidota bacterium | reverse complement strand
ATCTACTATCTGAATAAAAACCATAATGTAAAACTACAGATGGGTGGTGCCGATCAGTGGGGTAATATTGTAACCGGCACAGAGCTCATACGCCGTAAAGGTGGCAGCGATGCTTTTGCCGCTACCTGCCCGTTGATAACCAAAAGTGATGGCACTAAGTTTGGCAAAAGTGAAGGCGGCAATGTATGGCTCGATCCGGAGCGCACCTCGCCTTACCAGTTCTACCAATTCTGGCTGAAGCTGGCTGATGACGATGCTGAACGCATGGCATTGACCTTCTCTTTCAAAACAGTAGAAGAAATAAAAGCACTCATTGAAGAGCATAAGCAAGCACCTCACCAACGCAAACTGCAGAAAGCATTGGCAGAAGAGCTGACAAAATTAGTACACAGTGCCGACGACCTGGCTTTTGCACAGAAAGCATCCGAAATTCTTTTCGGACAGGCTGCGGTAGATACTTTGCGCTCATTGAATGAGAAACAATTACTGGAGGTAATGGATGGTGTACCACAGGTAACTGCTACTAAAGAGAGCCTGGTAGATGGGCTGGATCTGCTGGCCTTCCTGGCAGAAAGTGGTGTATTCCCATCGAAAGGGGAAGCCCGTAAAATGGTACAAGGCGGTGGTGTGAGCATCAATAAAGAAAAGGTAACGGCGATAGACCATAAACTAACGGCAGAACATCTGCTGAATGATAAATATATGCTGGTGCAGCGCGGTAAATCGAACTATACGCTAGCCATCTTCAACTAAACAATGCAGCCTGTATTGTGTTATCTTTGAAGAGCATGTCTGCACGTTTTGTCCGTAGTGTTCTTATTGTATTGGCTATAGTAGCGGTAACGCTGCCTGCGTTCTATTGCAGTAACCCCGAGGGTGAAAATAATGTTACCGATGCAGGTAGCCCGTGGCAGAATGTGTATGATACTACCATAAAGTATGTAGGTATGGAGAAATGCCGTACCTGCCATGAAAATGTTTACCAGACTTTCATTCAAACGGGTATGGGCCAGTCTTACGACAGGGCCACGCCACAAAAATCTGCTGCAGACTTTACGCCTTCGCATGCTTTAGTATACGATAAAGACCTGGATTTCTATTACAAACCTTACTTCCGCAACGATTCCTTATATATCATGGAGTTCAGGCTGGAAGGCAAGGATACCGTGCATAAACGTGTACAAAAGATAGACTATGTTATTGGTTCGGGGCAGCACACCAATTCGCATATATTCAGTACTAACTGCTACCTGTATCAGGCACCTATCACTTTCTATACTCAAAAGAAGCAATGGGATTTAGCCCCGGGTTTTGAAAAGGGTGCCAGCAGTCGCTTTAGCAGGCTGATAGAATTGGAGTGTATGAGCTGCCATAATGGGTTGCCTGAATTTGTACATAATAGCCAGAACAAATACCTGACCATAAAGCATGGTATAGACTGCGAACGCTGCCATGGTCCGGGAGAACTCCACGTAAAAGAGAAAACGGCGGGTAACATTGTAGATACCTCCAAAGGGCCCGATTATACCATTGTAAATCCGCGCAGGTTGAGTACCGATTTGCAGAACAACATTTGCCAGCGTTGTCACTTACAAGGTATTGCTGTGTTGAACGATGGTAAAACCTTCTTCGATTTTCGCCCTGGCATGAAACTATCGGAAGTGATGAATGTATTTATGCCGCAATATGAGGGGGCACAGGATAAAATGATCATGGCATCGCATGTAGAGCGGATGAAGAAAAGTGACTGTTATGTAAGCTCTGGAAAAATGAGCTGCATTACCTGCCACAAGCCGCACGTAAGTGTAAAGTTTACACCGCGTACGCAATACATGGATGCTTGTAACAGTTGCCATGGTGGTAATAATCAGCCGCATTGTACAGAAGATATCAAAATAAGGCAGGCAAAGAATGATGATTGCATAACCTGCCACATGCCGCGCAATGGCAGTATAGATATACCCCACGTAGCCGTTACCGACCATTACATCCGCAAGCGCCCTATGGATGATAGCACGCGGGGAAAGATAACTGCTTTCCTTGGCCTTAAATCGTTCAATAATGATAACCCTGATGCCATCACTACAGCACGAGCTTTCATGGAGTTTTACGAAAGGTATAACCCTAATAAAGGCCTGATAGATTCTGCATTGAGCTACTTGAATAAGCAAAAGGAGGATGAGGCAAACAAAAAACAGAACCGGGATTACATTCGTGCTTACTTCCTGCTGAATGATTATAATAGCGTAGTGCGATATGCCGGTGGGTTAAAACCGGAAGCTATTACTGATGCATGGGCAGCCTATCGTATTGGCGAGGGGTATTATCAACTGGGCCAACCCGATAATGCATTGCCATGGTACCACCGGGCCACTATCATATGGCCTTATGCATTAGACTTCCAAAGCAAGTATGGTATCTGCTTGCTGTCGCTGCGAAAAATAGAAGAGGCAAAAAAAGTTTTTACTTTCATTTTGAGCGAGAATCCTGATTATGTCACAGCCAATACCAATCTTGGTTTTATATACATGCAGCAAGGCAATAGCGTAATGGCCTACGACCTGCTGCGCAAAGCCAATAGCCTGGATCCCGACCACGAGCAAACATTGATAAACCTTGCTGTATGGTATCATGCCAACGCACAGGATGATAAAGCAAGAAAAAGCCTGCAACACTTATTGAAGAAACATCCGCAAAACCAGCAGGCCAAAGCCATGCTGGCAGACATCTTATAATCCTTAAATACGAATCAATATCTAAATGAAAAAGAAAACCCTCTTATTAGCAATTGCTATTGCAGCATCAACCCCAGTCATCGCTCAAGAGAAAACATCGAAACCTGGTTCTTGCCCTAAATTGTACATAGGTGTTAGCACCGGGCTTGAAAATCCTGCTGGTTTATTAGGCTTTAATATTGATGTGCCTGTTACACAGCAATTTTCATTAGGTGCAGGCGGTGGCCTAAGCTCGTGGGGGTACAAAGCCTATGGCGAAGGACGCTTTTATTTTGACAAATGTAACCGCGGATGGGCATTGGGTACCGGTGTAACTTACAATACCGGGTTGGCT
>CAMLKS010000376.1 GCA_946480675.1 uncultured Bacteroidota bacterium | reverse complement strand
TAGCCAATACATTTTTTTAGTTGATTGGTTGACTTGTTGATTAGTCAATCTGTCAAATCAACTAATCAACAAGTCAACTATTTACCCCATGTAGCAGGGTCTATACGCCATTGTTCCAGCGTGGCTTTTTGTTCGCTTTGTATCAGTGATTGTTCTTCTGCTACTTCCATCAGGGCACTATAGTTACTGATGGTGTACAGCGGCACGCCTGCTTTTTCAAATGCCTCGGCAGCTGCGTTAAAGCCGTAGGTGAACAGGGCACACATGCCTATCACTTCGCCACCAGCAGCGCGTATGGCATCTACTGCCTGCAGGCTGCTTTTGCCTGTCGATACCAGGTCTTCTACTACCACTACTTTTTTACCCGGTTCCATATGGCCTTCTATCTGGTTGCCCATGCCGTGCTCTTTCGGCTTACTGCGTACATATATAAAAGGCAGCTTCAGCAGGTCGGCAGCCATCACGCCATGTGCTATGCCGGCTGTAGCCACACCGGCTATCACTTCCGCATCCGGAAAGTGTTCCAGCACCATATTGGCCAGTTCGCTTTTTACAAAATCGCGTACATACGGATGCGAAAGTACTTTTCGGTTATCGCAATATACCGGCGAATGCCAGCCCGAAGCCCATACATAAGGCTTTTGCAGGTTTATTTGCAATGCTTTAATTTGCAGCAGCTTTTCGGCGAAATGTTTTTGTGTACTCATAACCGCTCAAACCTACGTCAATTAAGCAAGTTTACAAACACAGGCCCGAGATGTTTACACAGAAAATATACGTTAATAATAAGCCCCTGGTACTCACTACCGATGCCAAAACATATATGCAGGATAATGCGATGGCTACCGGTTACCTGCAGTTTACAGGTGCTTTTACACGCAATTTCAGGCTGGCCTTGCAGCACCTGGAAAAGCCCGGTACGCTTGGTGCCATTATAGAAGATATTTCACCCAATTCATTGCAGCAATCTTTATATGAACTGTATGAGCCGATAGATGCTGCCGGTGGGGTTGTGGAAAATGAAAATGGGGCAGTGTTGATGATATACCGCCGTGGAAAGTGGGACTTGCCCAAAGGCAAGCGTGATGAGGGGGAAGATATGGCTACCTGTGCCCTGCGCGAGGTGAGTGAGGAAACTGGGCTGACAAAGCTGAAGCTGGCTGAAAAAATTGGCAACACCTACCATGTATATTCTCAAGGCGGTCAAAACCTGCTGAAATGTACTGCCTGGTATAAAATGAAAGGCTCGGTAAAAGATACCCTTGTGCCGCAGAAAGAGGAAAATATCATAGAGGCAAAATGGGTAGATGCGGCAGAAATGAAAATGATCGTTTATAAATCATATGAAGCCATACGGGAAGTGCTGATACTTGCCGGGTTGAAATGGTAAAAATAGAAGGGCAGCTTACGAGCTGCCCTTTTTTTGTGTACAGGAGTATAATTATTTTACAACCTGTATTTTTTGCTGGTACGCCAGTGTACCATTCTCTATTACACGGGCTATGTAAAGTCCGCTGTTTACATCCGGCAATCTTATTTCATTACTGCCTTTTTTCAATGGTGTACGGTAGGCTATGCGGCCGGTAATATCTACCAGTTCGAGTTGTGCTTCGTTACTGTTGGGCAGGGTTACGTATATGCGGTCTGTAGCAGGATTGGGGTATATGCTGATGCCTTTATCTGCCAGTTGGGCAATGCCTGTAGGAGGCATTTTTACGGTTTCTTTATGCAGGGCAGCTACTACACGTGTTAGCAGTTTGTTGTTATCCACGCTATCCTGGTTCGATAATATGCATATAGCTACACCTGTAGCAGAGTCTATGAAGTTCTCATTGAGGTAGCCAAAACAAGTACCGCCGTGCGAATAACCCGTGCGGCCATTCAGCGGCCTCAGCCACATTACTCCTAATCCGTATCCATTATTAGCATTCAGCTTTATAAGCGTTTTCATTTCTGCCAATGAACTGCTATTAATTATTTTGCCGGTCATCAATGCATCCCAGAATTTTACCACATCCTCGGCATTCGCAACCAGCGCGCCGGCAGATGTAGCCATGCTTAAAAATGCGGTATTGTCATAGTTATAAGCATCCATCATATCCGTTAGTAGGGCAGGGTTGCCATCAGTAGACCAGCCATGCGGTATAGTAATGCCCGACTTTTCTGCAGGATAAGTGGCTGTGTGAGAAAAGCCTTGAGGGTCTAGTATCATTTCACGTACACTCTCTGCAAAAGATTCATTTCTTATTTGCTTTATGATAAGGCCCGCCAGCAGGTAATTTGTATTAGAATAAGACCAGTTGGTGCCCGGCGCAAACTCCGGCGTGCTGATGAATGGCAGCATTTCTTCTGGCTGCCATACCTTGGTATAATCGCTATTAAGTGCTGCAAAGAAGGCAGAAGTATCGGTATAGCTGTATAAACCGCTGGTATGGTTCAGCATCTGGCGTATAGTTATCTGCCCGTTCACATTTGGTACGTTCTGAAACCATTTGCCTATCGTGTCGTCAAGGCTCAGCAGCCCTTCTTCCTGTAGCTTCAGCATCATAGCAGCCACATAGGTTTTGGTATTGCTGCCTATGGGCAGGTACATATCTTTCGTTATAGGTACGCCGCTGTGCGATTCCCCGTACACGCCTGTCCATATACCTTCATTAGGTATCAGTATGGCTGCAGATATGCCTTTTATCTTGTTCTTTTGGCATACGCTATCCAGCACCTGCTGAAAGCGGCCCTGGTATACCGGCGCTATCTGCGCATATGCAGATGCGGCATAAGTGATAGCAATGATTAGTGTGAGTAATAGCTTCTTCATAATGGTATGTGTTTCCGTTTATGGATACAAAGCAAGGCAGTCTGCACCAGAGCAAAGATTTTTTTAGATGAACAAGAGTAGTATTTAGACGAGTTTATTTCGTCGAAGAAAGAAAGGGTTTTGTCTATTGCTTCTTTTACCTGCCATTATTTATATAGTTATTTGTATTGTGAAAGGCATTTTCAACCATATACTGCGCATATTAGGCAGTCGTATAGCACTCAATATTTATCTATGGGTAGCATTGATATACCTGGTGCTCGACATGAATTATAA
>CAMLKS010000375.1 GCA_946480675.1 uncultured Bacteroidota bacterium | reverse complement strand
GATAGCATGGTAAGTGTAACCCTACAGGCAAGGAAAGATACACTCATTAACGCCTGCAAAGCCATGCTGGAAGCCAAGAACGAGAACATAGAGGTAAAACGCATTTACTTCAGGCAGGTATCCGATGCGGTATATGCCATCAGCGCAGCAGCCAAGCTCAGCAATGCAGGGGTGTACCGTCAATACTGCCCTATGGCTTTTAACGATGAAGGTGCCTATTGGCTTAGCAATAGCAGGGAAATACAAAACCCGTACTTTGGCAGGAAGATGGAAGAATGTGGCGAAGTGACCGATTCGCTCTAAACAAGAACTACTATTTACTATTAGAAACAATATATATGCCATATAAGAAACACATCACATTATCCCTTACCATGCTGCTTCTGGCATTGCCTATGCTATTGCTGGCACAAAAGAAGGTAACGCTGAGCGGTTACATACGCGATGCATCGAGCGGTGAAGCTATGATAAGCGCTACGGTATTTGTAAAAGAACTGGCCATAGGCACGGAAACCAATACTTATGGCTTCTATTCCATATCCGTTCCCGCAGGCACTTATACGGTCATCTATTCATATGTAGGCTTTGCTACCCGCACAGAAAGCCTCACATTAAGCGACAGTAAGAAACTGGATATAGACATGCAAAACATGTCGGTAATGAAGGAAGTGGAAATAACCAGTACCCGCAGGGATGAAAATGTAAAGGGTACGCAAATGGGTACCATCAGCATATCGGCAGAAAAGATAAAGACACTACCCGTAATATTTGGCGAAACAGATATACTGTAAGCACTGCAGCTAATGCCCGGTGTGCAAAGTGCCGGTGAAGGCAACTCGGGCTTCTACGTACGTGGTGGTGGCCCCGACCAGAACCTCATCATACTGGATGATGCCGTGGTATATAACACCGGCCACTTGTTTGGCTTCTTCTCAGTATTCAATACAGATGCCATCAAGAATGTAACCCTGATAAAAGGTGGTATGCCTGCCAACTATGGTGGTCGTTTATCTTCGGTAGTAGATGTATCGATGAAGGAAGGTAACATGAAGGAGTATCATGCAGAAGGTGGTATCGGGCTTATAGCTTCCCGCCTTACGGTAGAAGGGCCGCTTATAAAAAAGGACAAGGGTTCTTTTATGCTATCGGGCAGGCGCACATATATAGATGTGTTAGTAAAGCCATTCGTTACAGGCCCGCTATCTGGTTCGGGTTACTATTTTTACGATGCCAATTTGAAGGCCAACTATAAGATAACAGAGAAAGACCGCATCTATGCAAGTAGTTATTTCGGCAGGGATAAGTTCAAATTCCGTAGTGGCAATGGCAACTTCAATGCAGATATACCCTGGGGGAACAGCACGGCTACCCTGCGCTGGAATCACCTTTTCAACAATAAACTATTCCTGAATGCTACGGCGGTGTACAACGACTACCAGTTCGCGTTTAGTGGAGGTGAGGAGGTTTTCCAGTTTAAGCTATCATCCGGCGTACGCGACTGGAATGGTAAAGTAGACCTGGATTATTACACGTCTTTCAACCATAAGATAAAGACGGGTATTGCTTATACCTATCACAAATTTATACCCAACCAGGTATCGGGCCGCAGCGGACAAACAGAACTGAAGCCGAACAATGCCCTGATAAAATATGCACACGAAGGTGGTGCCTATATCATGGATGATTTTGAACCTTTCAAATGGCTGCGGGTAAATGCAGGGTTGCGTTATTCATGGTTCGGACAGATAGGGCCTTATACTCAGTATCAGTACGACATCAACCAAAAGAAAAGCGACAGCTCCATATATGGTGGTGGCGATTTAGTAAAAACTTATGGGGGATTAGAACCTCGCCTGAACCTGCGTTTCGATATCGATAACAATTCATCTATTAAAGCCAGTGCAGCCAAAGCATACCAATACATACACCTGGTATCGAACAACGGCAGCACCCTGCCTACCGACCTGTGGGTACCCAGCACCTTCTATGTGCAACCACAGATGGCATGGCAGTATTCATTAGGCTATTTCCGCAACTTCCTTGACAATAAGATAGAAGCATCGGTAGAAGTATATTACAAGGACATGAAGAACCAGATAGAATACCGTGAGGGCTACATACCATCTACCCTGCAAGACCCTGAACTGGATTTTGTATTTGGTAAAGGGGAAGCCTATGGTGCCGAGTTCTTTGTAAATAAAACGAAAGGCAGGTTTACAGGGTGGGTAGGTTATACACTGGCATGGACTTACCGTACATTCAAAGACCTGAACAAAGGCAACCGCTACCCTGCCAAGTACGACCGCCGTCACGACCTGTCGGTGGTAGCCACTTATGAGGCCTCCCCTAAATGGACATTATCCGGTGTATTCGTATTTGGTTCGGGCAATGCCATTACCCTGCCTACCAATTACTATTTCATAGACCAGCAGATAGTGCCTGAATACAGCGACCTGAATGCATATCGTTTGTTTCCATATCACCGTTTAGACCTTTCAGCTATATACAAGCCAAAGCCTAAGAAAAAGCGCAAATGGGAAAGCAGCTGGGCCTTCTCTATATACAATGTGTATAGCAGGCAAAACCCGTATTTCCTGTATGTAGATACCCAGGGCGATGTATCGCAAGGGGTGAAAGCCAAAGTAATGCAGGTATCTATTTTCCCGATACTGCCAAGTATTACTTATAATTTTAAATTCTAAATGGTTAATTAGCAATAAAGCCTTATTTTTATGCATCCTCAGCAACACAACAGTTGCCAGGTAGCAAACAAAAACCCCTTCCACCAAACCAAACACAAAGAAGCAAGCATCTAAAGTGTATATAGTTGATGCTGATATTATTATAAGGGCTTAACTGAAAATATTTAGAAACTTATTATAATTTTAGAAGTGGTATACGTAACTTTGCGCGCCATTTCATAACAACGTTCTCTCTTATCCTCTATATGTAACAGAAGCCCCGTTTTTACGGGGCTTATTATTTTGTGGTATCTTTCATACCGGAGCATACCTATAATTGATGAAGGCGGACAAAAAAGAACGGGAACTATTGCATGCAGCCATAGACAACTGGCTATCCGAAGGCAAACTGTCGGCT
>CAMLKS010000374.1 GCA_946480675.1 uncultured Bacteroidota bacterium | reverse complement strand
TCAATAGCTCCAAGGCTTTTGCCATCTTAAGGCGCATTGCACCTCGTTCTGACTGTTGCTTAGGCGGCTGTACTATGCAGTGACTTCCGTAATAATGTATATTTGCTATTATAAATAAACCCTGAAAATATAAACTACTTCCATGTGCACAGCAAAACACAACATTTCACAACAAAATACAGGTCGTGTATTTACAAGCGCTATTGATTTTCAATCACTTATATTTTACAGCAAAACAGTAAAAAATAAAACACGAAAAATCACAACAAAACACAACATTTTGGCAGCACCATGAAAACCGGAAACAATCAGAAACAATGATTAGGCAGTCTCCTGCGGCGCACCAAACCAGTGTGTCTTCCATTGGTCAGGTGTCAGGGCATCAGCTACGTCAAAATCACCTATTTTGGTACGGCGTAGTTCTTTCAGGTAGCCGCCACAGCCCAAGGCAGCCCCAAGGTCATTCGCCAGCGAACGGATATAGGTACCCGTACTGCATGCCACCCGAAAGTGTACCTCAGGCAGCGCCACTTGGGTGATCTCAAAAGCGGTGATGCGCACATGGCGCGGCTCCAGCACTATCTCCCTGCCCTTGCGCGCCAGTTCATAAGCACGTTTGCCATCTTTTTTAATAGCCGAATGGATAGGGGGCACTTGCTGTATGTCACCTTTAAAGGCTTCGGAAGCGGCTATTATCTCCGCTTCTGTCAAATGCTCAAAAGGCTTGAAGTCTTCAGGCTCGCTTTCCAGGTCGTAAGTAGGGGTGGAAGCACCGAGTTGTATGATGCCCGTATATTCCTTCGGCAGGCGCTGGTATTCGGCTATGCGTTTGGTAAATTTACCGGTACAGCATATCAGCAGCCCTGTAGCAAGCGGATCCAGCGTACCGGCATGGCCTATCTTCACTTTCGACAGGCGCTTTACTTTATTGATGGCATCAAAGGATGTCCACTTGTAAGGCTTGTCTATCAATATTACAGCGCCATCTTTCAGCTCATCTATACGGGGCAATGCTTGCATGGCGGCAAAGATAGCAGCTTGGCACAAAAACTTGGGGAAAATTGAAAGGGCAGCATCATGATAATTATTACAATATAAGTTTAAACTAAGCAGGCATTTACAGCAATTCGCTTACCAACAAGTACCTTTGCACTATGTCTTTTTTCAATAACGGGGGTAACCCATTTGTGATAGCCGGCCCATGCAGTGCAGAAACACGTGAACAGGTATTGGAAACGGCAGCGGCTATTGCTGGGCACATACGGCTCTTCAGGGCTGGCGTATGGAAACCCCGCACAAGGCCGGGCAGTTTTGAGGGTATGGGCGAAACAGCGTTGCAATGGCTGCAGGAAGTGAAACAGGTACACGGACTTCCGGTAACAATAGAAGTAGCAGAGCCCCTGCATATAGAGCTGGCTTTGAAATATGGTATAGATGTATTGTGGATAGGTGCCCGCACTACGGTAAACCCCTTCCAGGTACAGCGCCTGGCCGATGCATTGAAAGGTGTGGACATACCGGTGATGGTAAAGAACCCGGTAAACCCGGATGTGGACCTGTGGCACGGCGCTATAGAGCGGCTGGAACATGCGGGCATTACAGATATAGCCGCCATCCACCGTGGCTTTTCCAGCTACAATGCCGCATCGCCCTACCGCAATCAGCCCAACTGGCCTATACCTATCGAGCTGAAAAGACGCAGACCATCTTTGCCCATCATTTGCGATCCCAGCCATATTAGCGGCAATCGCGAATTGGTGGCACGGGTAGCACAAAAGGCCATGGACATGGGCTTTTGTGGCTTGATGATAGAAACACACCCCAACCCCGCTGAAGCTTGGAGCGATGCGGCGCAGCAAATAACACCGGATGCACTCCTGACCCTTATAGACAATCTCGTAGTACGCCAGCTATATACTACGGATACGGGTAAAAGCCTTAACCTCGAAAACCTGCGCCAGATGATGGATGGCATAGATGCAGAGATCATCGACCTGATAGCCCGCCGTATGGAGCTGAGCGAACGTATGGGTGCCGTAAAGAAAGACTGCAATATGACGGCTTACCAGCCGGAACGCTGGCAGGAAATAGTGGCAACCCGCGGCGACAGGGCTGAAAAGCTAAACCTGTCGCGCGAATTCATTGTGTCATTATATGAAAAGATACACGATGAAAGCATCAAAAAACAGCTGGAGATATTGCAGGCTTTGATGAATGAAGTAAAAGGTTAATTTTATCCCCTTCAAAAACTATAAGGACTTTGGCCCTAAAGCAACACAAGGACGAACGCGTACGGTACGAACAGCAGGTAGATAACTCAAGGCAGTATGTATTGCCTTTTATTGAGGAAACCCACCCAATAAAACCCGGCACCAATGTGCTGGAAATAGGCTGTGGCGAAGGTGGCGTACTAGTACCTTTTATGGATAAGGGTGCTCATTGTGTAGGCGTGGATCTGAATGAACTGCGTATAGACTATGCCAATAACTTTTATAAAGATGAAGTAGCTGCCGGCAAAATAAAGTTCCTGTATAAGAATGTATATGATGCCGACTTCCTGGAGATGTACAAAGGCTTCTTTGATGTTATTATACTAAAGGATGTAATAGAGCATATCCCGGAACAGGAAAAGTTTGTGCCTTATCTTAAAAACCTGCTAAAGCCCGATGGGCAGGTATTCTTTGGCTTTCCACCATGGTATATGCCTTTTGGCGGACACCAGCAGTTGTGCGAGCATAAGCTGGGTATGATGCCGTGGTATCATATACTGCCCAAGTCATTGTACAGGGGATTGCTGAAAATGATAGGTGAGTCGGATGGTGTGATACGCGAACTTTCAGAGATACACGATACACGCATCAGTATAGAGCGTTTCGAGCGCATCATAAAAAGCAGTGGCTTGAAGACGGTGAACAAACAGCACTATCTCATCAACCCCATATACAAATACAAATTTGGCCTGCAGCCACGCAAGCAGGTTGGTATCATATCTGCCATACCCTTCATACGAAACTTTGTTACTACCTGCGTATACTATACAGTAGGCATGTAGTCATTCCATATCTGCCACGATGCTTCTGCCTGCAGCACCAGCATCTCGTGGCCAT
>CAMLKS010000373.1 GCA_946480675.1 uncultured Bacteroidota bacterium | reverse complement strand
CTTCCGATCTTAGCATACTGGTAGCTTTGGTGCGCAATAAAGTGCCGGGTATGAATATCCTACTAGTGCTTACCTGCTGCTTGTGCTATCTATTGGTATATATCATCACGCCTATCGACCTGGAATGGCATTTGCAAACCTCCATCCAGCGCGTACTGATGCAATTGATGCCAGCTACAGTTTATGCATCGGCTATGTACTTTACCGGCGATTCTATTTTCCGTTTTCGCGCAACATTTCTAAAAGGTCGTTAACACCTTCTGTTGCGGGCTTTTCTATGGCTATTACGTTGCTATAGATGTTTACCGAAGGCATCTTTTTATCAATAACATACTTCGGAACTTCAGGCCTTACATAGTCTACCAATCCTGCCGCGGGGTACACCACCAGCGATGTGCCTACCAGCACAAAAACATCAGCACTATGCATCACAGGTATGGCATCTGCTATTCTAGGCACAGGCTCTTCAAACCATACAATGCTTGGCCTCAGCTGTGCGCCGTCTTCTGCCGTATCTCCCAGTTTTATATCATCGTATATCGGGTAAGAAAGCTGTTGGTTGCGCTCACTGTGCATTTTAAATATTTCGCCATGCAGGTGCAGCACGTTGGTAGATCCCGCACGCTCGTGCAGGTCATCTATATTCTGGGTAATGATATGCACATCGTAGTCAGCCTCCAGCGATGCCAGCACTTTATGGGCATGATTGGGCTGCGCTTCACGCACACCGCGGCGGCGCATGTTATAAAAGTCGAGCACCAACTGCGGGTCGCGTTTCCAGGCACGCGGGGTGGCTACATCTTCTATATTGTATCCTTCCCACAGCCCATCGCTATCGCGAAAGGTGCACAGGCCGCTTTCGGCACTAATACCTGCCCCGGTCAATACCACTAATTTTTGTTTAACCATAGATACCGGCTTTCAACAAAAATAATGGACTTGCAGTTTTTTTAGCTGCTTATCATTTTTATGCAAACAGGGATGCTTATGATTAGCGCAGATATAGTGAGGGCTATTATCTTTTGTTTACGCTGGCGTTTATGTGATTCGTGGTGTTTCTTAAGCTTCCGCTGCCTTTCAGATATTTTCTTAGTGGCGTTCATAATATAAAAATGCGACTATGGCAGTCTCATTTCAAGTATTCTTTTTTTATTAACTACTGTTTAACACCTTTATCCTGCCGGTTGCAGGCTTTCCTTCAGGTGTTTCAGCATATCTGCGGTCATTTTATCCAGGTCGAAGTTATGCTTCCAGCCCCAGTCTGCCCTTGCTGCGCTGTCATCTATACTTTGCGGCCACCCATCAGCTATCTGCTGCCTAAAGTCAGGCGCATAGCTTATTTCAAAAGCGGGTATATGCTTTTGTATAGCTGCAGCTATTTCTTTGGGTGAAAAGCTCATAGCGCTCAAGTTATAAGCCATGCGCGATAGTATCTTTTCTGCCGGTGCCTCCATCAGTTCTATAGTGCCGCGTATAGCGTCGTCCATATACATCATGGGCAGGTATGTATTTTCTGATAAAAAGCTGGTGTAGGTACCGTTCTTCAGTGCTTCATGATATATTTCTACTGCATAGTCGGTAGTACCCCCACCTGGCTCAGACTTCCAGCTGATAAGCCCCGGGTAGCGTATGCTGCGTACATCCAGCCCCCAACGTTGGTTATAATACTGGCACCACAGTTCACCTGCATATTTGCTGATACCGTATACGGTACGTGGCTCCACTACAGTTTTTTGTGGTGTTTCCTGCCTTGGTGTAGTAGGGCCAAATACAGCTATAGAGCTGGGCCAGTACACTTTGGTCAGTTTTTCCTGCACAGCTATATCCAGCACCTGCAGCAAGCTTTGCATGTTGATATCCCATGCACGCTTCGGGTCTTTTTCTCCCGTTGCAGATAGCAATGCTGCCAGCAGGTATATCTGTGTAATGCCTTCTTTCTTTACCAGTTCCAATGTTGCGGCAGCATCCATGGCATTCAGCACCACATATGGCCCTGTCCCTTCTAATAAGGCATGCTGTACGGGGCGTATATCGCTGGCTATTACATTGTTTTCACCATATAGCTTACGCAATGCCAGTGTCAGCTCTACGCCTATTTGCCCGCAGGCACCCATTATTAGGATTTTCTCGTTTTTCATTTATACTGCAAGAAGGGTGTAATATGTAAAATGTATTTAAGTCGTTGTTGCTGTAATATACTACAAGCCATTCTTTTCTTTCACCAGCTTTATGAAATCATCAAACAGGTAGCGAGAATCGTGCGGGCCCGGGGTGCTTTCCGGGTGGTATTGCACCGAGAAAGCCGGCTTATTCTTCATGCGGATACCTTCTATAGAACCATCATTCAGGTTGATGTGTGTAACCTCTACTTTATCAGAGTTACGTGCGGCTTCCGGCTCTACACCAAAACCGTGATTCTGGGTAGTTATCTCACTCTTGCCGGTTACCAGGTTTTTCACCGGATGGTTCAGGCCGCGGTGGCCATGGTGCATTTTGAAAGTAGGTATATCATTGGCACGGGCCAGCAGTTGGTGCCCAAGGCATATACCAAACATGGGCTTTTCATCCGCTATTACTTCCCTTACCGTTTGCACTGCATAATCCATAGATGCCGGGTCGCCGGGACCATTGCTGATGAATATACCGTGTGCATTAAACTCCTTCACCGTATCGTATTTCGTCTTCGCAGGAAACACCTTCAGGTATGCCCCCCTGTCCGACAGGCATTGCAGTATGTGGCGTTTCACACCGAAGTCCATCACCGCTATGCGCAGCTCAGCATCCGGGTTACCAAAAGTATAAGGCTCTTTTGTGCTTATTTCAGAAGATAGCTCTAGGCCATCCATGCTCGGCACTTTGTCCAGTTCTGCTTTCAGTTGTGCCGGGTCGCTTATTTCTGTGCTGATGATACAGTTCATGGCTCCTTTGTTGCGCACATGCTGCACCAGAGAGCGGGTATCTACATCGTAGATGGCTACTATGTTATTTTCTACCAGGTAGTTCTTCAGGCTGTCATCGGCCGTCATGCGGCTATAGCGGTCGGTAATGTTTTTACAGATAAGCCCGCGGATCTTTACAGAATCGCTCTCTACATCTTCATTTTTCACACCGT
>CAMLKS010000372.1 GCA_946480675.1 uncultured Bacteroidota bacterium | reverse complement strand
TTCATGAGTGGTGTCTCCGTCTTTGCCATGCCAGCGCAAACGTAGAAAAAAAGCACCTAAAGCCCTAAACTGGCTATCCACATGTGTGGACTATTATGGTTTTACACCTATAAGGAAATCTTCCGATACCGACAGGTTGAAACCACCACGCTTCCAGGGTATGCTTTGCCATTCTGTAGTAGGCTTTACGCTGGCTTTCCGGTTGCCGCTTTTCACCTCCAATGGCAAGGTAAAACCCGCTACTACGTTAGTAAACCTGTAATACAGTTGTTTCTTTTTTATATACCATTCCAACTGGGGTATGTTGGTGGTATGCAGGTATTGCTCAAAAAATGCTTTCAGTTCCAGGCCGGTGAATTTTTCTATATAGGCTTCTACTTCTTTGCTGGTTACTGTTTTATGATAAAAGTCTTTATTCAGCGCCCTTAGCAGTTGCCTGAATTTCTCATCGTTATTTATCATCATGCGCAGCATATGCACTACGGCACTGCCCTTATCATATTTATCACTGCTGCCATCGTCGTGCACACCGTAGGTGCCTGTTACCGGCACATCGTTGCGTATATTCTTCCATTCGCCACGGCAATAGGCAAAGGCTTTTTCTTTACCGAAAGCACATTCGGCAAACAGCACTTCTGTATAGGTGGTAAACCCTTCGTGCAGCCAGTTATCGGCTATATCTACGGCGGTAATGTTGTTGCCAAACCATTCGTGGCCGCTCTCGTGCACAATGATAAAATCAAACAGCAGGCCTACACCCGTACTACTCCTGTCGCTGCCCAGGTAGCCCATCTTGTATTCATTGCCGTAGGCTACAGCGCTCTGGTGTTCCATACCCAAGTATGGTGCTTCTACCAGCTTATACCCATCTTCGTAAAAGGGATATGGCCCCATCCAGTATTCAAAGCAGTGCAACATTTGCTTTACTACGGCAAACTGCCTGCGTGCTTTCTGCTCGTTATGGCGCAGTGCATAGTAGCTGAGGTTCAGCTTACCTTTCTCACCCATCAGGGTATCTTCCCAGCTTATGTAATCACCTATATAGAATGTTGCATCGTAGGTATTGATTGGATTGGTAACCCGCCAACCCCATGTGTAGCCATCGTTTTGTTTTTCAGTTACAGCAGCGGCTATAGGCTCACCATTACCTACTACAGTACTATTTCCCGGAAAGGTTATCAGTACATCCATCCCATTATCCGGCTCATCGCCTTGGTAATCTTTACATGGCCACCAGCTACTGGCTCCCAAGCCTTGGCAGGCTACAGCTATCCATGGTTTACCGGTGCTGTCTTTGGTCCATATAAAACCACCCTCCCACGGTGGCATCTTGGCTATACGCGGGCTGCCGTGATAATATACCCGGAAGGTAGTACTACCCTGCCAGTTATCTACACCGGTTACCCAATACACGTTACCTTCCCTTGTATATTTCAGTTGATTACTGCCCTGCACGATACTATCTACCAGCATCGATTCCTGCAGGTCTATTTGCAATACAGCAGATGGCTTAGCTGTTACATTTATCGTAATATCGTTGTAACCGCGGATGCTTTTGGCGACGGTATCGAAGGTTATATCCAGTTCATACCGCTGCACATCCCACCAGTTTCTGCCTGCACCGTTACTACCTCTTAGCGTATCCTGACGGGCATAAGCAAAAGTGGTATTTGCCAGGAGCAAATACCACAGTGTTATAAGTATTGTTTTGCTAAACTTCATTATTTCTTAGCAGGTTTTACATCTACCAGCTCTACATCAAAGATAAGGATGCTATTGGCAGGTATGGCAGGCGAAGGGCTGTTAGCACCATAAGCCAGTGTAGAAGGTATGTACAGTGTACCTGTTGAACCTTTTTTGAACAGCAGGAAACCTTCATCCCAACCTGCGATAACGCGTTGTGCACCTACAGGGAATGGGAACGGTTCTACGTGGTTGAACTTAGGGTCCTGGTTAGAATCGAATGTTTCCCCATTCATTGTTTTGCCGGTATAGTTGGCTACTACGGTATCGCCCTTTTGCGGTGCTACACCTTTACCTTGCTTTTTGATGGTATAATACAGGCCACTTGCTGTTTTGGTAGCTTTAATATTATTCTTGGCAAAGTATTCCTGCAACAGTTTATCATCCGTAGCTTTTTGTGCAGCAGCAGCGGCAGCAGCTTCTTTCTGCTTTTCTTCAGCTGTTTTTATAGATACCATCTGTACGTGGTACATGATCATCTGGCCTTGTCCCAGTTTCATCCATGGTAGTACTTGTCCCGACATTTTAGCTATCGAGTCTATCGACATGCGGAAGATGGCACTATCGCCTGGACTCATGAAGGTAAAGCCCTCAGTAACATCGCCTCTTGTCGGTGGCATTTGCAGCTGAAAGTCGGCTGTGTTGCCACTCATCATCTGGCGGGTGCTGAACAGTACGCTGTCATCTACTTTAGACACCAGGTGTACGGATATAAAGTCGCCAAACTTAGCAGTAGTACCCGGAAGGTCCTTTATCATTTTATACTCCAGGCCGTTGGGCGATTTTGTGAACCCATCGGCAGGTGCAGCAGGTGCAGTAGTTACAGCTGCCGAAGGATTAGGGGCGCTGTTCTTATTCGTTGTTTTCTTTGACTGTGCCGATGCGCTTGTACCTGCAAGTGCAGCCAGGCATAGAACGGATAGTGTTTTCTTCATTTATTAATGTGGTTATGATTTAAAAAAAATTGATTATCGGATATCCATCAGTTCTACATCAAATATCAATATAGAATTGGCAGGTATGGCAGGCGTAGGGCTATTAGTGCCATATGCCAGGGGCGATGGTATGTAGAAGGTAGCTTTGGCACCTTTGTTAAGCAAGGTTACACCTTCATCCCATCCGCGTATCACATGGCTGCGGCCTACAGGGAAGGATAATGGCTCTACGTGATTGAACTTAGGGTCCAGGTTGGAATCAAATACATTTCCATCCAGTGTCCGTCCCGAATAGTTCATAAACGCTTTCTGCCCTTCTTTTATCTTTTCTCCCGTGCCCGGTTTGGTGATGACATAATACATGCCATTGCTGTGCTTCTGCGCCTTTATATTATTATCGGCAAAATACTTCTGCAATATGGCATCATCCGTCTGCA
>CAMLKS010000371.1 GCA_946480675.1 uncultured Bacteroidota bacterium | reverse complement strand
ATAATGAAACAAATATAGATATTATACAATAATATAATATATTATAGATAATAAAATTTAGTATTATTATATTTCTTTATAACTTAATATTGATATCGATATATATAGGTTACTGGTAATGATAGCATAGTATTTATTGAGGGTATATATGAAGGTTGATTGGTTTATGTATTATAGGATATACCATATAGATGGCTACTATATGATGAAATAAACAAGTCAGGTGTATCACTTGTTACAGTTGTTACACTGATACACCCCTTCGTCTTTTTGAAGATGTACGACGAAGGAATCTAATCACATGTATATGCAGTTGGATAAGATTGCTTCGTGCATATCTGCCTTCGCAGATACTCCCTCGCAAAGACGGTAGGGAACACGATAGTTAAACATAAAGTGTATCACCTGTATCACTTGTTACACTGATACACCTGTTACACCCCGTCATCAATATTTCTTCTCCGTCATCAACACATTATCACCCCCGCCGTAGGTACGCTCGCTTAGTAGCTTGTTTTTATGGTCGTACAGATATACGGTGTAAAACCTTTCAGGTGTTTTTACATAGAAGGGTAGCACATTGCGATATGGGTCGTTGTAATTGTTAATCACATTTACCGTATCATTTTTACCATTCTCTTTTTTTACAACTGTTTCGATATTCCTGTCCTGCTCATATTGATAGGTACATTCAAGCTGTAGTGTTGTGTCTATATTATCCGCAGGTGGATGCCTGTAAGTTCCCATCGACCATACGTTGTAATGCTCCATACGGATAAGCCTGCCCTTGTTATCGTAATAGTATTTTGCCTTGTCCTCAGGGTCATAACCTGTAAACCCACGCCCGGGTCGGTCTGCGCGTACTATCAGGTCTTCCGTCAACCGGCCTTTACTATCATATTTATGATAGGTGTTAGTGGTATCGTTCCAGGATGGAACGCCATCGGATGTACAGCCCCAAATTTCCAATCCATAATGTCTGCTAAACTCCTCTGTTAATCTGCCGTGTTTATCATATTTATAGGTAACTATTGTTGTGTCATCAACCGAATAGTAATATCGCATTGGTACATTATAAATCGTCTTCTTTACAAGCACGGTATCCTTCACGTATTCATACAACACTATATTTTCTAGCTCCGAGCTATCCCTGTCGCAGCCTGTAAGGGTGGTTGGGTAGCACAGGTAGTAATTCTCTTCATACACGGGCCTGTTATACTTATTCAGCTTACGCGTGCGTAGTACCTGTACCGGGTGTAGGTTGTCTTCCAGCAGCTTTACGGTTATCCTCTCAAATGTATAGCCTTCCTGCGCATATGTCGTTATGCAGCAAAGCAGTAGTAGTATCAATGGCAGGATTTTTTTCATAGTATAAGTATTGTTTAAATATACATAACACCATCCGTAAGGCACTAAATAACAAACAACTATCTTTATACTAACAATAGAATTGACATAACCATGAGCAAGAAGAAAAAGAAAGACGGTAAAGGCAGGCTCAGCTATACCGGCAAGCTGGAAATTACCCGCGGCGGTATGGGCTTTGTAATAGTGGAAGGGCTGGAAAAAGATGTGCTGATAAAGCGCGATAATATGGGCAATGCGCTGAACGGTGACGAGGTGCGCGTGGAGATACCTGAGTTCGGCCGCAAGTTTGGCAGCCGCCCCGAGGGTGTGATAACAGAAGTGATAAAACGCAAGCAGAACGAGTTTAGCGGCAGGGTAGAAGTAAAGGAACATTTTGCCTTTATGCTGCCCGATAATGAGAAGATGCCCGTGGATATATACATTCCCCTGCACCTGCTGAATGGCGCTAAGCATGGCGACCATGTGATGGCTAAAATAGTAGAGTGGACAGGCAAGGCCAAGAACCCCGTAGGCGAGGTGATAGCCATCCTGACCAATGAGGCTGCCAATGAAATAGCTATGAAGGGCATATTGGTAGAAAATGGTTTCCCACTGCATTTCCCAGATGAGGTGCTGGAAGAAGCCGCCCGTTACCCTGAGGGTGTAGATAGCAAGGAAGCTAAGAAACGCCGCGATATGCGTGGTACGCTCACCATCACCATAGACCCCGTAGATGCCAAAGATTTTGACGATGCCATCTCCTTCAAGCCACTGAAAAACGGCCTGTATGAAGTAGGCGTGCACATAGCCGATGTAAGCCACTATATAGAAGCAGGTAGTGAACTGGATAAAGAAGCCTATATGCGTGCTACCAGTGTGTACCTGCCCGATAGGGTAGCACCCATGCTGCCCGAAAGGCTGTCGAACGAGCTGTGTTCCCTTCGTCCCAACGAGGATAAATATACCTTCTCTGCCATCTTTGAGATAGATAAGAAAGGCAAGATAAAAGACTACTGGCTGGGCAAGACGGTGATACGCAGTGTGCGCCGCTTTACCTATGAGGAAGTGCAGGAAATGATAGAAGGGGCGGATGGCGACCATAAAGACGTTATCATGCTGCTGAATGAAATGGCACAAACCCTGCGCGGCCAGCGTTTCAAAAAAGGCGCTATCAACTTTTCGTCGCAGGAAGTAAGGTTCAAGCTGGATGATACGGGCAAGCCTATAGGCATCGTGGTGAAAGAAAGCAAGGAAGCCCATCAGCTTATCGAGGAGTTTATGCTGCTGGCCAACCGTACAGTGGCCGAATATGTATCAGATATTACATTTAAAGATAAACCGGTGCCCTTCCCGTACCGTGTGCACGATGTGCCCGATGAAAGTAAACTGGCAATATTCAGTACATTCGCGGCGCGGTTTGGGTACAAGTTCGATATGAACAGTCCGCAAAGCATAGCAAAGTCTTTCAACGAGATGCTGCAAATGGTGCAGGGCAAACCCGAACAGCACGTGCTGGAAAGCCTGGGCATCCGTACGATGGCGAAGGCGGTATATACTACAGAGAACATTGGCCACTATGGCCTGGGCTTTGCCGATTACTGCCACTTTACATCGCCCATCCGCAGGTACCCCGATGTGCTGGTGCACCGTGTGCTGGAACAGTGCCTGAACGATGAGATAAAACCCATCAAGCAGTTGGAGCAGCAATGCCGCCACTGTAGTGAGCAGGAACGCCGCGCTATGGAAGCCGAACGTGCAGGTAATAAGT
>CAMLKS010000370.1 GCA_946480675.1 uncultured Bacteroidota bacterium | reverse complement strand
GATGATGAGTATGATATTCGGCAGACCTTCCCTGTACATTACCAGGAAGAAACAGAAGTATACCAACGCCAGGCCCGTTTCTTTTTGCAGGATAATGAGCACCGCAGGCCCTAATGCCAGCGCAGCACCAATGATGCGGTGTTTGAGTGTATTAAAATTGGTTTCCGGCGATGATAGGAATTTAGACAGTGCAAGGGATGTAAATATTTTACACACCTCACCCGGCTGAAAACGTACACTACCTACACCCAACCACGAATGCGACCCTTTTACATCCACCCCGGCAAATATGGTTATCAGCAGTAAGAAAAGCCCTATGGTGTATGACAGGTATGCAAACGAGGAAAAGAATTTACTATCTGTAAATATGATAAGCAAGCCAACAAATAATGAAATGCACAGCCATATGAACTGGCGCATATGACTTTTATTCATCATAAATATACTAGGGTCTGTACTGCGATATTCTACCGAGAATACGGCGGTAAGCCCTATAAGCACAAGCAATATGTAGAGTAAAAGTGTTACTCCATCTAACCTGCTGAAAATCGATTTACTGGTAGCGCTCATATAAAGTGCTGTCTCCTTAGTTTTTTATTCCCTGTTTTTATTTGTGTAATACCTGTGAAGGAATCTTTTGGCCCTGATCGTATCCTGCACTCTACCTGCACTATCTTCTGCCAGGCGCAACCTTGTTCTTCTTTCCATACGTGCCTGGTCCCTCAAGCGTTGTGCCGAATCGATAGCAAAGATGTACTTGTTAACCAGGTTGGCATTATACAGTTTTTGCTCCAAGGGCTTCCGTTTGGCAGATACACTGTCCAGCAGATATTTTTCTATCATCAGGCTGGCGACAGGGCCTGCCCATGTAGCACCATAGCCCGCATTCTCTACTATCACTGCGATGGCTATTTTGGGGTTCACCCTGGGGGCAAATGCTACGAATACGGAGTGGTCTTTCATTTTCATTGCCTGCCCGTTCACCACGGCTTTGTTTTCCACCGTACCTGTTTTGGCGCATATCTCTATGCCATCCATGCGTGCTACCGTACCCGTACCACGCTCCACCACATCCTGCATACCGCGTGCTACTACATCGAACGTAGAGTCGGGGATGTGTGTTACCACGTGCTTTTCAAGGTATGGTTTCAATACAGGATCCTTAGTATTTCCACCTATCGACTTCACGAAGTGGGGCTTGTAATAGAAACCCTTGTTGGCGATAATGCACATGGCATTAGCCAGTTGTATGGGTGTCAACGCTACCTCGCCCTGCCCCATACCTACGAAGAGCATGGTACAAGAGTTCCAGGAGCCATTGTACATCTTGTTGTATGTATTACTATCGGGCAGCAATCCCTTACCTTCAAACGGTATATCCACACCCGTCTTTTCGCCGAAGCTGAAAGACTTGCCATAGTTAGCCCATGCCTGCACACCTTTTTTTACATTGCCAAATTTCCTGGCATCTGCTATCAGGCGGAAGATGTGTACGAAGTAAGAGTTGCAGGAGTTTGCCAGTGCCACCCTCAGGTTGGCAGCGTGTCCGCCACCACTGTGGGTGCAACCTATACGTCTGCCGCAGGCATAATAACCACCTGAACAAGGATAACCGAATGATGGTGTAATAGCGCCTACATCCAGCGCGATAAGCGCCGTCATAGGCTTCATGGTAGAGCCAGGCTGGTACGAGGCCTGCGTAGCCCTGTTTAGCAGCGGCTTGGTGGCATCGCTGTATAATTTTGAATAGTTGCGCGCCCTGTCCCTACCCTTCAACAGGTTAGGGTCGTAACTCGGTGCGCTCACCATAGCCAGTATACCACCCGTGCTTGGGTCTATGGCAACTACGCTACCCAGCTTGTTCACCATCAGCTTTTCGGCATATTCCTGCAGTTCTGCATCCAGGTATAGTTCCAGGCTGCGGCCTGCTATTTCCGGCGTATCTAATGCCCCACCCCTATATGGTTCACGTGGGCGGTTGAAGTTATCACGCTCGAGGAAGTGTACACCCCGCTGTCCGCGCAATACATCTTCATAGCTGCGCTCCAGCCCATTCATACCGGTATAGTCGCCCTGCTGGTAAGATGCATATTGCTCTTTTTTCAGCATTTCGGGCGATACCTCTCCTATATAACCCAGTATCAGTGCTGCGCTTGCATTGGGATAGGTGCGGGTAAAGCGTTCTGCCATTTCAAAGCCTGGGAAGAGATATATATTTTCCTGGAAACGGGCTGTTTGCTCAGGTGTCAGCTCTTCCATGAAGACCCCTTTACGCATCGGGCCATTTTTGATGCGGGTTTTATTCAGCAGCTTTTCAAAGGTGGGTATATCTATCCGTAGCGCCTGGCACAGGGCATTTGTATCCAGTTGCTTGGTCACGTTCCGCGGGGTTACCATCAGGTCATATACCTTCACATTATATAGCATGGGCCTTCCTTTACGGTCCATAATGGCACCGCGGGGCGGATATACCACCTTTCGCAGGATGGCGATATCATTGGCCATTACCTTGTACTTATCTTCTACTACCTGTAAAAAGAAAAGCCGTATCAGCATCACCACTGCGATACTGATAAAAATGAGCCTTATAACGAACTGACGCGGGTTTGCCGCAAGAGACATGTGCTAACTTATATTAAAGGGAATCCACAGCAAACCTAATGGAAAAAAGACGCATTTCATGACAGAAATAACGATGTTGAGAAACTTTTTTATGAAGCCTGCGACAACCTATTCTAAAAAAATATTTGTGAGAAAAGTTTTGCCTTTTTGGAAACAGACGCTACCTTTGCATCCCGCACCACCAGTTAGTCCGATGGTGTAAAGGTAGCACAACTGATTTTGGTTCAGTTAGTCTTGGTTCGAATCCAGGTCGGACTACAAAAATAAAGCCTCTGTTGATAAGACAGAGGCTTTGGTGTTTTATATATTTAGCCTACTTATTGTTTTACTACCTTCAGCAGCTGCGTATTGGAAGTACCTCCTTCTTTTACACTAATAAAGTAAATACCGGCGTGCAATTGTTGTGAACTGTATGCCAATGCACCATTTACTTGTGATAAATTGCCGACATACTTCAATACGTTTTTGCCTGCTACATCTACCATATTTACCTC
>CAMLKS010000369.1 GCA_946480675.1 uncultured Bacteroidota bacterium | reverse complement strand
ATCGAAAAATCGATGGAAAATACCGGCAAGCTGGAAATATATCAACTGGAAAAGAACCTGTCCATACTCTCTACCATTGCAGGCATTGCGCCTATGTTTGGTTTCCTGGGTACTATTGCTGGTATGATCATCCTGTTCTTCAACATACAGCACCAGGGTTTTTCCCTGGAAGGTATTGCGGGTGGTATCTATACCAAAATGGTAACATCAGCCGTGGGCCTTATCATTGGCTTGCTGGCATACGTAGCATATAACTACCTGAATGCACAGATAAACAAGGTTGTGAACCGTATGGAAACAGCATCGGTAGAATTTCTGGATATGCTGCACGAACCTGCTAAATAAACTGCGCTATGAACCTGAGAAAAAGACTAAGGGAAACGCAGGAACCACATACATCAGCATTGAACGACATCCTGTTCATACTGCTGCTGTTCTTTCTTATCATATCTACACTGGCTAACCCCAACGTGGTGAAGCTATCTATACCGCGCGCGCAAAGCGATACCAAAGCCAAGCAAACCGTAGTGGTATCGATAGACCCGAAACAGCAATACTATGTAGGCACAAAGGCTACTCCTGTAGATTCGTTGCAGAGTGCTATCTCACGCATCGTCAGCAAATCTACCGATGCAGAGCCTACCGTAGTGATCAATGCGGATAAAAAGGCCGAAGCGGAAAGCATTGTAGCCGTAATGAAAGCGGCCAAAGCATTGAACCTGAAAACCGTGCTGGCCGTAGAAAATGAAAGCAGGTAAGGTTTTCCTATTTTTGTTTCTAAAGAAACTGCCATCAGCTTTTCCAATTCCATATTAGCATCACCTGTAGAATACCTGAAAGGCGTTGGCCCCCAACGTGCCGACCTGCTGCGCAAGGAGCTGGAAATAGCTACCTATGGCGCCCTGCTGCAACATTATCCCTATCGGTACTTCGACCGCAAACGGGTAGATAAAATAGCGCAGATACACCAGAACACCGATTATGTACAGTTGATAGGCACGGTCATCAATATATTTGAAGAAGGCGAAGGCCGGAAAAAAAGGCTGGTAGCCACCTTTTATGATGATACGGGTAAGATAGAGCTGATATGGTTCCAGGGAGCGCAGTGGATGAAGAAATCGTTGGTGGACCACGGGCGCTATATACTTTTCGGCAGGATTTCTTTCTTCAATGGCGTGCCGAATATTGCGCACCCTGAAATGGAGCCGCTCAATTCTGAAACAGCCATACCCGGCATGCAGCCCGTTTACCCCACTACGGAAAAGCTGCGTGCAAAAGGCCTTAGCAACCGTTCTTTTGCCAAGGTGACCCAAAGCCTTTTTGAGAAGATAATGCCGGGCGATATACCGGAAATACTCCCTGCTACCATGCTGCAGCAATACAGGCTGTGCAACCGGTACCAGGCCATGCGGTGGATACACTTTCCCGATACGGAAGAACATATGCAGGCGGCACGCTACCGCCTGAAGTTTGAAGAACTGCTGGCATCGCAACTGAAAATAGCACAGCTAAGGCTACAACATACTATACAACCCGGATGGAAGTTTGAAAAAGTAGGCGATAACTTCAATAACTTCTTTAATAACCACCTACCCTTTCAGCTTACCAATGCACAAAAACGTGTGCTGAAAGAGATACGTATAGACACTGCTACAGGCAAGCAAATGAACCGGTTGGTGCAGGGCGATGTAGGTAGTGGTAAAACGATAGTAGCCGTAATGAGCATGCTGCTGGCCATGGATAATGGATTCCAGGCCTGCATGATGGCACCCACGGAGATATTGGCGCAGCAACATTATCAAGGCATCAAATCGCTGCTGGAACCAATGGGCATACCGGTTGCTATACTTACCGGTACAGTAAAGGGTAAGGAGCGAAAAGACATACTGAAAGGATTAGCAGATGGCAGCATACCTATAGCGGTAGGCACCCATGCACTGATAGAAGATACCGTACAATTTAAAAACCTAGGCCTTGCCGTGATAGATGAGCAGCACCGATTTGGTGTAGGGCAACGGGCAAGGCTGTGGGCTAAAAACACCACAGCCCCGCACGTGCTGGTAATGACGGCTACGCCTATACCGCGCACACTGGCTATGACCTTATATGGCGATCTGGATGTATCTGTAATAGATGAGCTACCACCGGGCAGGCAGGAAATAAAGACCGTGCACCGCAATGAAATGCGCCGGGCCAATGTGATGGATTTCATCCGCAGCGAGATAGATAAAGGACGACAGGCATATATTGTGTACCCGCTGATAGAAGAATCGGAGAAGATGGATTATGAAAGCTTGATGGCAGGCTTCGAGCAGGTAAAAGTTTTCTTCCCGGAACATAAGTATAACATAGCCATGGTGCATGGCAGGCAGGAAGCAGCATTGAAGGAACGCAATATGCAACGCTTTGTAAGCGGCGATGCACAGATATTAGTAGCTACCACGGTGATAGAAGTGGGTGTGAATGTACCCAATGCAAGTGTGATGCTGATAGAAAGCGCTGAACGCTTCGGGCTTTCGCAACTCCACCAGCTACGCGGGCGCGTAGGCCGTGGTGCCGAGCAGTCTTATTGCATACTACTGACCGGTAATAAAATATCGAAGGAAAGCAGCGAACGCATGCAGATAATGGTGGAAACCGCCAATGGCTTCATCATAGCAGAAAAAGACCTGTCCATGCGCGGCCCGGGCGACCTTTCGGGTACCCGCCAAAGCGGTATCCTTAAATTCAAACTGGCCGACATAGTAGAGGATGCCGGCATATTAGAACAAACCCGTCTTGCTGCCCAGCAAATAGTGCATGAAGACCCATCCCTCACCCTCCCTCAGCACCAGGGTATCCGCAACATCCTTATGGCAGAAGCCGCTCAAAACCACTGGGCAAAAATCAGCTAACACCTGTATTGACAGTATTTATAGATTATTTCTATCCACCATTAACATTTTGTTTTAATTAAACGTTTGTTTAAAATCAAACGACCGTTTAATTTTGGCCCCGCAATAATCGATTATGGAATATTCAGAAAAACAATTACAGATCATAGATGCCGCCCAAAGGCTCTTTGCCGAAGGGGGCTTCGAGGGCACATCTGTAAGGGATATAGCGAAAGAGGCAGATGTGAATG
>CAMLKS010000368.1 GCA_946480675.1 uncultured Bacteroidota bacterium | reverse complement strand
ACTGCCGGAAAGCAACCTGATACTGAATGATTACCTGGCGCGCAACCCTGCGTTCGACCTGAAGCGCTATGTAGCCATCACCGGCCCCTGCCATGCAGAAGAGGTAGCACAGGAACGCCTGTCTTACCTTACCTTTTCAGGGCTTGATGATGTGCTGACGGCTGCTGTGGCAGAGGCATTTCACAACAACTATATATATACCACACACAACCACGACATATGGGGTGCCCAGTTTGCTGCTGTGCTGAAGAATATCTACGCGATAGGTGCAGGTATGGCGCATGCACTGGACTATGGCGATAACTTCCTGAGTGTGTACATCACCAATTGCTACCGCGAAATGTACCGCTTCCTGGAGCAGCATTTTGAAAAAGTGCACCCATCTAACGAGCGGCCCGACTTTCATACCAGCGCCTACCTGGGCGATCTGCTGGTAACAGGTTACTCGCTGCACAGCCGCAACCGCCTGTTTGGCACCATGCTGGGCAAGGGCTATTCTGTCAAGAATGCCATACTGGAAATGAACATGGTGGCCGAAGGTTATTATGCAGCACGTGGCATGCAAACCATAGCTGCCGACCTGCAACTGGAAATACCGATAGCCAGCAAGATATACAGCGTACTATGGCAACAGGTGCCACCAGCCGATATGTTCAAAGCACTGGAAAAGACTTTATCATAAAAAAACGCCCTGCAATGCAGGGCGTTCTCATTATTTAGTATGCTTTTGTAGCAGGTAGTTACAAGCCATGATAGACTTACCATCGGGTATGTCATTACGGGCCATTGTGTCCTTTAGCTCATTCAGCGTCATCTCTATTACTTCTATGTTCTCCGCCTCGTGATCCAGCCCGCCACCGTTCGATACTTTGCCGGCTTCATTCACCTCTGCATAAAACAGGAAGATACGTTCAGACGTCCCTCCGGGTGATACATAGAAATGGCATATGGGCTCTATAGCTGCTACCTTATAGCCTATCTCCTCTTCTATTTCGCGCTGCATGGCCGCTGTGGCATCTTCATCCTTACCCAGCATGCCAGCTACTACCTCCAGTATCCATCCCTCACCATGTGTATAGCACGGGTAGCGAAACTGCTTTACCAGGAAGGCCTTTCGGGTGTCGGTGTTATACACGGCTGCGGCTACCCCATCCCCCCTATGAAAACAGAGCCTTGTTAAAGGCTCTGTCATCGTTCCGTCGGGCAGTTCATATGAAAAGGTAGCTTCTTCCATTTTGTAGAAGTCGTCAAAGACGATCCTGCTTTCTTTTACATCTACTTTCCTCATGGGTATTATTTGCGGATGTCCATTTCTTCTATCAGGTTGTGCGCCTTACCCATCTTCTCTATGATGAAGAGGATGAAACGCGCATCTGTACAGATAGTACGCTTGTACGTTTTATCGAAAGCGATATCACCGCTCATAGCTTCCCAGTTACCATCGAAGGCTATACCTATCCACTCACCATTAGCATTTATGATAGGGCTACCTGAGTTACCACCGGTAATATCATTGTTGGTAATGAAGCAAGTGTGCAGGGTACCATCCTTGTCTACATACTGGCCATAGTCTTTCTTAGCATACAGGTCCAGCAGTTCTTTCGGAGAGTCGAACTCATCATCGTTTGGTTTATATTTAGCTACATAACCATCCAGTGTAGTGAAATAATCGAAGTGAACGGCATCCTGAGGTGTGTAGCCACCTACTTTACCATAAGTGATACGCATAGTAGAGTTCGCATCCGGATAGAACAGTTTGCCCTTGTTCATATCCATCAGGCCTTTTACATATTGCTTGCTCAGTTCTTTCTTGGTTTTGTTAAACTCATCTACTTTAGGCTCGTAGTATTCTTTGTAGTTGCGCACGAAGCTCATAGCATATTGTACGGCTGCATCTTTCTCCAACTTCTCTATGCTTGGGTCTTTGCAGAAGTCGTTAAACTTATTACTATCCAGGAAGAAGTTGTTATCTATAACATACGCAGCATAATCGTTGAAACCTTTCTCCATATTGTCGCTGCTGTATTTCTTGAATATTACAGCCTGATACAGGTCTGGATGCTGGCTTTTAGGAATATCATTATAGAACATCTTCAGTGTTTGCGTTATCATTTCCTGCTCTGTGCCTTTATCATACAGTTTAATACCGGATTTGCGCATTTTCTTCAGGTCATCGATATGCTTCTTGATGGTATCTGCATTCGGATTCTTCTTCTCCAACTCTTTCTGTAGTTTTTCTACACCCGCACCAAACTTAGCCAACACTGGCGCCTTGAAGCACTCTGAGAAGTAAATAGCGTGCTTTGCATACGGCGCATAACCACTATATATTTTGGCATATTCGGTCATCAGCTTTTTATACTCAGGCGCATTTTTAGCAGCCCATTTAGTAAACTCAGCCTCTTTCTTTGCTTTCTCTTCTACTACGTGCAGGCGTTTCAGTTGCTCTGTCTGCCCTATGAAATACTTCCAGTAGTTAGCGATACCTGCACATTGAGAAGTCAGCTTCAGGTACACGGCTTTGTCTTTATCCATATGCGCCTTCATAATAGCCAGGCGTTTGTCGCGTATCTTAACGATAGCAGGGTTCACCTCGTTGATAGCCATATCTACACCATAAGATACTTCGTAGCGATTGGTACGGCCCGGGTAACCAAAGATCATGGCATAATCACCTTCATTTACACCCTTAATGCTGATAGGCAGGTGCCATTTAGGCTGGTATGGTACGTTGTCTTTAGAATATTCGGCAGGTTCATTGTCTTTACCCGCATATACGCGGAACATAGAGAAGTCTGCCGTATGGCGGGGCCACATCCAGTTGTCGGTATCACCACCAAATTTACCCATTGATTTAGGCGGCGTACCTACCAGGCGAACGTCGGTATACTTCTTATAAGTAAGCAGCAAGTATTGATTACCGTTGAAGTATTCTTTTACATTGGCTACAAACTTACCGTCTTTCTCTGCACGCTTTTCTATCTTCTTCTTTACTTCTTCCATTTTCTTTGCCAGCTTCTCGCCCTTCAGTTTGCGGGTGGCAGTATTGATCTCTGCCGTTACATCTTCAATGTTTTGCAGGAAGATAACAGACAAGTCTTTGGCAGGTAATTCCTGGTCGTGACTGTAA
>CAMLKS010000367.1 GCA_946480675.1 uncultured Bacteroidota bacterium | reverse complement strand
GCAACAAATACTTCGTTTGTATCGGTTATCGGCAATGTTATTTTACACTCGGCCATAAAATAATTTTTTGTTAGTATTCATTCAAAGCTAAGGAAAGGCAGGTAAATACCACACCATATCGCAGCTATTTATATTAATGGCTTAAAGTGCCGAATATACCATTTTTATAATCCTCCATTGCCTGGTCTATTTCTTCTTTTGTATTCATTACAAAATTGTCTTTTGCTGCTATGGGTTCGTCTATTGGTTCTGCCGACAGAAAAAGTAAGGTGGTATCTGCAGTAGTGCGTAGGTTAATATCAGTATCGGCTTTATCGAAAACAACCAGCTGGTATGTATCGATATCCTTGCCATTGATGTAGGCACTACCATTAGCAATATATAACAGTGTCCAATAGCCTTCATTTGCCTTTATAGGGAGATGAATACCTGCCTTTACCGTGCCCACTACAGATATAACAGGTGTATGGCTTTTCAAAGGCCCGGTTTTACCGTCGAATGAGCCACTGGCCAATCTTAACTCAACACCGGGTTGCACCAGCACATGCGGTTGCTCTTCCTTCCTGGCCGATTGATAGAATGGGGCATCCCATTTATGCGCGGCAGGGGCATTTACCCATATTTGAATGAATTCCTGCACGCCACCTCTCTTTAGCAAATCTGGTGTAGGGCCTTCACTGTGCAGTAGCCCCTTGCCGGCAAACATCCATTGCACATCGCCCGCTTTTACAACATTATCGTGCCTGGCATTATCTCTATGAAAACCTTCGCCTTGCAGGGTAAACGTTACAGGTGAAAAGCCACGGTGCGGATGTGGGTGTATTCTCAGTTGAGAACTCGGTTTTATCTCTTCAGGTGGCAAATGGTGTATGACGATGAATGGGTTGGCAAAACGAAAGTTTTGATGAGGCAGGGGTTGTTTTATAGTTTCTTCAGGTGTTATCTGTTTATCCCTGCCGGTAAGAATGTGAAGGATTTTCTTTTCCATACGGAAAGTTAAGAAGGTTTCATCTCCTGCTGTTCTACTTTATTTTTTAACTGAATACATAAATAGCTTTTTGATGTAGGTTTATTTTTAGATATTTGCGGCACATATTGAGGAAATCCATTCTCTATTCTTATTCTAATATATTAACACTACAATCTCGTGCTATGAAGCTTTCATCTGCTATGGTCAAGTCCTATGGACTAAAGGGCGTATTTCTTTTTTTAATGTTTTTGGGGTTATCGCTATCCGTACATGCTCAAAACCTGTATACAGAAGGGGCTGATCTGGCTAATACCGGTACGGGGCCTACATATAACATCACGGTTGCCGGTACATATACCGTAATTGGTACCTTGATGACAACAGCCGATGGACAAGACAGGTTCCAAGTTAATGTTGCTACCGGTTTATCACTTAGCAATGTTGCCTATAATATATCAGGCGGCGGCTTTAACGGTAATATCAACTTTGCAGGGATAGGCCAGTATGCCGGTCCCGGTCCCGGTTCTGGTACTATATCTTTATTTTCCGGGTGGTCGTACCCATTACCTGCGGGCACATACGGAACTATCCTGGCTGCCAATTTTTCTACAGGTTCGTCATGGACAATGACTTTTACTGTAACAGGAACACCAACCGGCACAGCGCCATCAATAACAGGCAATCCTTCAAACAGAACCATATGCGCGGGCGCCAATACTACTTTTGGTGTCACTGCGAGTAATGCCACAGGATACCAATGGCAGGTGAATACAGGTTCAGGGTTTGGCAATATTTCAAATGGCGGTGTTTATTCAGGAGCTACTACTTCTACACTTACCATTACGGGAGCAACTGCCGGTATGAATGGTTATCTGTACAGGGCGATAGCATCCGGTTCCGTGAGCCCTAATGCTACATCAAATAATGCTACACTTACAGTTGCTAGCATAGGTACTACAGGATCCCAAACAAATTTAAGTTGTAATGGCGGAGCAAATGGCAGCGCTACAGTAGTGGCCAGTGGAGGCATCACTCCGTACTCCTATTCATGGTCGCCCAGTGGTGGTACTGCAGCAACAGCTACCGGCCTTTCAGCGGGTAATTACACAGTTACGGTTACCGATAATATAGGTTGTACGGCTACACGCAATTATACATTGACACAACCTGGTGCTATAACAGCTGTTACCAGCAGTCAAACCAATATAGCATGTAATGGTGGCTCTAATGGGGCGGCTACTATAATAGCCAGTGGCGGTACTCCCGGGTATACTTATTCATGGTCTCCCAGTGGCGGTACAGGTACGTCCATATCCGGTCGTACGGCAGGTACTTATACTGCTACCATTACGGATGCGATTGGTTGTACCGGTACAAAAACTGTTACGTTAACACAACCTCCTGCACTCACAGCTACTACTTCTCAAACCAATGTGAGCTGTAATGGCGGCTCTAATGGTACAGCTACTGTAACAGTGGGTGGTGGTACTCCGGGTTATACATATTCATGGTCTCCGAGTGGCGGTACGGCAGCAACAGCTACGGGCCTTTCAGTGGGTACTTACACCGTTACCGTAACAGATGCCAATAGTTGTCAATTAACAAGAACATTTACTATCACACAACCTACAGCACTTGTTGTAACACCGAGTGCACAAACCAATATAGCATGTAATGGTGGTTCTACCGGTGCTGCTACAGTAGCAGTGAGTGGTGGTACCCCGGTTTATAGCTATTCATGGTCTCCTAGTGGTGGTACTGCAGCAACAGCTACCGGCCTTTCAGCGGGCACTTATACTGTTACTGTAACAGATGCCAATAGCTGCCAGGGTACTGCCAACTTTACCTTAACCCAACCTACTGCTATGACAGTTATTTCTAGCAGTCAAACCAATATAGCATGTAACGGTGGTTCTACCGGTGCTGCTAGTGTAACAGTGAGTGGTGGTACGGGTGGTTATACGTATTCATGGTCTCCGAGTGGTGGTACTGCAGCAACAGCTACCGGCCTTTCAGCGGGTACTTACACTGTTACGGTAACAGATGACAATGGTTGCCAGTTAACAAGAACATTTACGATTACCCAACCTACTGCTATGACAGTTGTTTCTAGCAGTCAAACCAATATAGCATGTAATGGTGGTACTACCGGTGCAGCTAGTGTAAC
>CAMLKS010000366.1 GCA_946480675.1 uncultured Bacteroidota bacterium | reverse complement strand
CCCGGTAAGCAAATGCGTAGATGCCGGTAATGATAAAATAATACTGACCGAGCGCGGCTATACAATGGGTTATAACGACCTGGTGGTAGACCCGCGTGCATTTTACCATATGGGCCAGCTGGGCTACCCGGTTGTGTTTGATATTACCCACTCTATACGCAAGTACGGCATACCAAGTGCCGATGCGAAAGGCGGTGCACGTGAATTCCTGCCGGTATTGGGTAGGGCAGGTGTGGCTGCCGGTGTAGATGGTGTATTTATAGAAACACACCCCGAACCGGAAAAAGCCCTGTGCGATGCCGCCAGCCAGTTATGCGTATATGACCTGGAAGAATACCTGAAGCCATTGATAGAAATACACAACCTGGAAGTGAAATATAGGGTGAAATCCTAAAACCGAATTTCTAAATCCTAAACAAAAAATAAATCCTAAAAGCTAATATCTAAACTCTAAATAAACACCTTGGAAAAAGTTTATGATTTAGAAGAAAGGACAAGATTGTTTGCATGGAATGTAAGACAGTTCATAAAGAAACTGCCGAAGACAATCGGCAATACAGAAGATGCCAGACAATTAGTAAGAAGTTCAGGTTCGGTGGGTGCAAATTATATAGAGGCAAATGAAAGTCTTGGTAAAAAGGATTTTCTGATGCGTATAAGAATCAGTAGGAAAGAAGCAAAAGAGAGTGTTTATTGGCTTTCTTTGTTGGATGTAGGGAGTGATGCAGAGATTGGTTCTGAAAAGAATAAGTTGCAGCAGGAATCAACAGAATTAATGAAGATCTTTGGTGCGATTCTTACAAAATCGATGGCGCAAACAGATTGATAGAAAGAAAATTATTCTATTTCAGAATTTGTTTGGAATTTAGCACATCGAAAACCGGCTCTGATTCAATATTTCGATATTAATATTTAGAGCTTTATTTAGTATTTCGACATTAGAAATTAGAATTTATTTACATGGAATTATACTTAGATTCTGCCAATCTGAAAGAGATTGAAGAAGGTTTTAAACTGGGCTTTCTGAATGGTTTGACCACTACGCCCACATTTATGCAACGCGAAGGTATCACTGATATAGATGGTACCATTGTAAAGCTGAGCAAAATGGTGCCTGTACTGCAAATAGAGGCACTTGGCAATACCGCTGAAGATGTGCTGAAAGAAGCGCACCGCCAACTGGACCTGGGACTGGACCCAAAGAAAACTGTATTTAAGATACCGGTATCGCTGGAAGGTGTACGTGCCTGCAGCATGCTGCGTAAAGAAGGCCTGCTGGTAAATGTGCACCTGGTGTACACCCTGCAACAGGCATATATGGCCATGCATGCCGGCGCTACGTATGTATGCCCGCTGGTAGGCCGCCTGCAAGATCAGGGCCACGATGCGCTGGCGCTGGTAGAGCAATGCGTAGGCGCTGTTGAAAACTACGGCTACGATACCAAAATCATGTTCAGCTCGGTGCGCCATGCAGAGCATGTGCGTAATGCCATCAATGTAGGTGTGCATACCATCACCGTGCCGTTGAAAGTACTGAAGGGCCTGACTGAAAATAATTTTACAACCATTGGTACGGAACAATTCCTAACCGATACACGCCTGATGACCGTGCGCGTAGGCGAGGCGGCCAATGGTATCAACCCGATAGTGGCTGCTGATGCTACCCTGCAGAGCGCATTGGTTAAAATGACCGAATATGGCTTTGGTGCTATTACGGTTACCAATGCAGATGGCAGTGTGAAGGGCGTGTTTACCGATGGCGACATCCGCAGGTTGCTGCAAAAAGAAGGTGAGCATATATTGGGTAAAACAATGGGTGATATGGAATACAAAGCGCCTATCAGCATTGAAGCGAGTGCATTGCTAAACGATGCAGCTACCCTGTTCAAAAAGACAAGTGTAGATACGATACTGGTAACGGATAATGGCAAACCTGTAGGTATGCTGGATATCCAGGACCTGGAAGGACTATAATTTTCAAATCCGAAATACTAATTTCTAAATCCTAAATAGCAGACGCTGTTTAGGATTCTTGTTTTTTACCTTTGAAATTGTTTAGGTTTTAGGTATTCGATTTTAGATATTTAATACATGGATGTAAATAATATAGCCAGTCATTTTAAGGGCAGTTTTATCACGCACTGGGAAGCGATAGCGGAGAAACTGAAAGGTATCAAAGCCTTTGTGTTCGATTGGGATGGGGTGTTTAATAGCGGGATGAAAGATGAAAAAGGTTCCAGCCCATTTAGCGAAGTAGATTCGATGGGTACGAACCTATTGCGCTTCAACCATTACCTGCTAAATGGGCATAATCCTGTGTTTACAGTGATATCAGGTGAGCATAATAAAGCAGCCGCATCACTGGCAAAGCGCGAGCATTTTCATGCGCTATATAGCGGCATTCGTTTCAAGGTGGATGCATTAAAGCATATATGCAAAGCACATAGTTTACAGCCGTCTGAAGTAGCTTTCTTTTTTGATGACGTGCTCGACCTGTCGGTAGCTGTGCAATGCGGACTGCGTATAATGATACCACGTGCGTGCAACCCACTGATGGTGGAGTTTGCCGTACAACAAAATATGGTAGACTACCTGACGGCATGTGAAGGTGGAAACGGCGCTGTGCGCGAAGCTGTAGAATTGCTGACGGGCCTGGGTGGCAGGTATATCGACGTGCTGACACAGCGGATGAACTTTACAGAAACCTACCAGGCATATCTTGCAGAACGCAATGAAATACCAACGGCCTTTTATACCATACAACAATCAACCATAACAGAAGACCAGAATATATGATAGCAGGTATCATTCCCGCACGATATGCATCCACACGTTTTCCCGGTAAACCATTGATAGGCATTAAGGGCAAAACCATGATACAACGAGTGTATGACCAGGCGAGCCAAACACAATCGTTGGATATGGTAGTGGTAGCTACCGATGATGAGCGCATATATCAACATGTAAAAAGCTGGGGAGGAAATGTAGTAATGACTGGTGAAGAACATCCAAGTGGTACGGATAGATGCTGGGATGCATTGCAGCAACTGGATGGTAAATACGATTATGTTATCAATATACAGGGTGATGAACCGTTTATCGATCCATCGCAGATAGATACGCTGGCTGAAGTATTAAA
>CAMLKS010000365.1 GCA_946480675.1 uncultured Bacteroidota bacterium | reverse complement strand
GTGTTATAGCACCCGGGCAAATAGCAGTATCACCTGTTGGGAACACAAATTCAGCAGGGAATACAGTCAGGGTCACATCATCATTATCCGTACAACCGGCACTTGATGTTGCAGTCAGAGTAAGAGTTGTTGTTTTATCTGCAGCAAATATCGGTTTGGCTATTTTAGGGTTATCTAAAGAAGCGCCAGGAGTCCATGTCAGGTCAAAAGTATAGTCCGCAGGTTTTACCACACCATTCAGCTTCATTGTATCGCCTTCGCACATAGAGGCATCTGCATCAACCGTCACAATAGGCATCGGTTGCAGGTCGATAAAGAAACCTGCTATACTATCTTTACAGGTTCCGTATGATGCTTTAAGCGTATAGTAATACTTACCGGTAGTTGCTGGAGTGATCAACGGAGCTACATCCGTAGATGGTACGACTACACCAGGTATCGGATCTGTACTTTCCCACAGGAATGTATAGCGAGGGTCAGCATTAATGCGAACCTGTACGCTTTGGCCCTGGCAAATAGCCGTATCAGGGTTCTCAATTTTGAAACCGGTTAGTACATCTACCATCACGGTATCATATCCCTCGCACCTGTTTGCATTCGAGCTCAGTATTACTGTATAAGTCAGGGTACTCTTCGGTGTAGAAACCGGTGCGCTTGAAGTACTGTCACTCAGCCACAGAGAGGTATTCCATTTTATATTATACGTCGTTCCTGACGGTGGCATCGTTTTAAGATCAAGCGTTACAGGGTTATCCGGACAGGTTATCGCATCAGGTATTGGTGTAAAGTTCAAACCTGGCAATACATCTACCGTTACCGTGTCTTTATTATTATTACAGAAATTTGTAAGCGTAGATGTTACTACATAGGTAGTCTTAGTCTTGGGCAACGCTATCGGGTTAGGCACGTTAGGGTTGTTAAGGCTTGTAATGGGATCGCCACCTGGCAGCACACTCCACTGGTAGTTACCACCGCCAATAGCATTAAGGAAGGCGGTTTGGCCCGGACAAACACTTGTATCAGGCACTGTTTCTACAGGAGGCCATACATATATAGGCACACTGTATACATAGTAAAGCATGATGCCCGGGGGCTTGCAAGTTGAGTCTTTCACAGTTAACAGGAAGCCAAACAAGCCGGATTTTGTCGGTGTCCAGGCAAAATGGCCCCATACAGAATCTGTCTTCTGGTTATAATAAGTAATATTGGCAGTAGGCATTGAGAAAGCATGATTATCTTCTGCAATCAATACCAGGTCTGTATCACTACCTTTCAGGTTAAAGTCAAATTCCAGCAACTGGTCAATACAACCATTAACCCGGTTATTCATCCATGTACCTCCAAGAATACTTGCAGGTGGGGCAGCAAAGGTTGGGGCAGTAGTAGTACATTCCAGTACCTGCACCTGCACATCTCGCATGATATAGCCTATAAGTATACCATTACGGTATTCCCGCACACGGGTAGTAAGTGTTTGGGCTCCTTTTTCCGCTGCCGTAAAAGACATTTGTCCCGTCGACGGGTTTGTGGTAAATGTATTATTTGTCTGGAATGGGTTTGTTGGTATGCTTAATGCAGGCGTTTTGGTAGCCAACGCAATAGCTGTAGGGGTAGTTCCGCAACCACCGTCCAAAGGATTGATAATATCCGTTACAAGCGAGTCCCCCCCATCTGGGTCTATCGCGCCATTATTATACGTAAATGGCTGATTTTGACACACGTATGGAATAGGCTTGATAGAGAAGAATGGTGAGGAGTTGGTATCACCCCGCGGGTTTGTCAGGTTATTCAATGCCGTTTCCACATATAGGTTACCGCCCCCCATATTGATACTGGTATTTCGTGCACTTACCGACACCGAAAATACCCAGTTATCGCATTTACCTGTTAGTGTAACAATCTTATAATACCACCATTCCCGGTACCCGGGGATAGCAGAGCTTAAGTCCTCACACTTATTTTTGTATTGAGAGCAACCGGCAGAAACGGGGTCACCGTTTGTACCGCCACCCGGCAATGCCTGGTTCCATTTATCCATTGGAAAAGACTGTGAAGCACCCGTACATGTATTGGTAATACACAGGCTCTCCGATGTATTCGCATCAATACCGGTACAGTCGCGGTAGAATTTAAAGAAGATACGATACGTGGAATCAGATATCCACTGATAGATGATCTCACCACCGGCAGCGTGCGAAGCTTTAGCCTCATTGGGCTTCAGCGCCATACTTAGGATAGCGAGACAGACAAGGAGAAAAGAAGAAAACTTTCTCATATTGCGGCGTTTATTTTAACGTTTATTTATACAGTATAATGATTGTCGTAATATACAACTTTTAAAAACGATCTCAAAAACATTCTATTTTTCCATAAACCATTCTTCGTTATATACAATTCCATTATAATCAGACTAGCAGTATAGCCATAACTCATAAGACATTGTCATTTTTCTGATGGTTGGGCTACTTTCCAAAATTTATTAACATTTTCAGTTAAAAATTGCATGTCTAAGTCTTTCATACACTTAAAATGTCCTTTCGGGCACTTATTATAACCTATCTTACTACATGGGTGACAATATAATTTCTTGTTTTCCAATATCATAGAAAGAGGAGCTGTTTTTTGCTGGAGGTTATTGTTCCCATAATATGGAAACATGCCCATTTCCGGCGAAGTATTGCCCCAAAGAGAAATAACCGGCTTTTTAAAAGCCGCGGCCACGTGCATCAGCCCGGTATCATTGCTTACTACTACTTTCGCCAGCTTGGTTAGTGACGCTGACTCATGAAGATTGAACTTCCCACAGGCATTGTAAATTTTTATAGGGTCCTGAGCAGCAATCAGTTGCCCATCCTCCCTATCTTCCGGCCCACCTAACAACACTACCGGGTACGGTGTTAATGCGCAAAATTCTTTCCATTTTTCTACCGGCAGCTTTTTGGTGTTCATAGACCCCCCAATGACACAAGCTACATACCCTGCCCAGTGGCTCATAGGAATATCCTTTGTCTTGATATGTGCCGATTCCGGTATAAAATAGTCCAGCCCTTTCCCGTCATTCTTTACGCCTAAAGGGGCTACCGCCTCAAAATAACGCTCTACAATGCTTTTATCCGGCATCAGGTTCAGCTTCAGGTTTACCAGCAAC
>CAMLKS010000364.1 GCA_946480675.1 uncultured Bacteroidota bacterium | reverse complement strand
ACACTTTTAGTATTCTGGTCTCCCGACTGCGGGCATTGTAAAGACGAGATGCCAAAGCTGGACTCTGTATATCGTGCCGTGCTGAAGAATAAAGGTGTAAAGATATATGCCGTAACAACGCTGAACGATGAGAAGATGTGGAGGGATTTTATAAAAGAGAAGAAACTGCAGGACTGGATACACGTATGGGACCCCGAGGTGAGAACAAATTTCCGTGACAAGTATAATGTATATATGACACCTATACTTTATCTTTTGGACGAGAAAAAGATAATTAAGGGCAAAAGAATTGATTATACTAATATTGCAGGGCTACTAGAGTTTCTGGAAAAGAAAGAAAAAGCTGGTAAACAATAACCTTATAAATAAACAGTTCAATTAAAATGCGTAAACTGGTTTTAACTTGTCTTGTATCATCTACTTTTTTGACAAGTGCTATTGCACAAACACTATTTACATTTGGAAACAATGCTGTTAGTAAAGAGGAATTTCTGAGAGTATATCAGAAAAACAGCATGAACAAAAAAGCAGACTTTTCTGAAAAAGCACTGAGGGAGTATATGGAATTGTATTCCCTGTTCAAAATGAAGGTAAAGGAAGCACAGCTGCAACAGTTGGATACCTTACCATCTATTGAACACGAGCTGAACAACTATCGTAAACAGCTGGCCAAAAACTATCTTACCGATGAGGTAATGAGCGAAAAGCTGATAAAGGAAGCGTATGACAGGCTGAAAGAAGAAGTAAGGGTAGCGCATATCCTTATCATGTCTTCCAAGTTCACATCATCTGCCGATACACTGAAACAATATCAACGTATAGATAGTATATACAAAGCAGTAACCAAGGGCAAGGCAGACTTTGCGGCACTGGCGGCTAAGTATTCTGAAGATGCAGATTCAAAAAGCAATGGTGGTGATTTAGGTTACTTCACTGCACTGCAAACCGTGTACCCGTTTGAAAATGCGGCATACGCTACACCTGTAGGTAAAATTTCTGCACCTTTCCGCACACAGTTTGGTTATCATATAGTGAAGGTACTGGACCGCCGTCCGGCAAAAGGACAGATAGAAGTAGCACAGATACTGTTTGCTTCACAAAAGTCGAAAGGAGAGGAAGGCCTTGCTGCTGCACGTAAGAAAATGGATAGTGCACAGGCCGAACTGAAGAAAGGTGTACCCTTTGAAGATGTAGTTAAGAAATACTCTGACGATAAATTCACCATCAACGAAGGTGGCCTGATGAAGCCATTTGGTGTGGGCGATATGACCCCGGCATTTGAAAAAGCAGCTTATGCGCTGAAGAAGCCCGGCGATGTATCTGCACCGGTGCAAACAGACTATGGTTACCACATCATAAAGCTGGTGCGTAAAATACCACTGCAAAGCTACGATAGCATGCACGCACAGCTGAAACGCAGGATAGAAAACGATGCCCGTGCTGTGGTGGCTAAGGAATCGTTCATGAATAAAATAAAGCAGGAAAACAAGTTCAAAGAATATCCTGTCAACCTGGAAGAAGTGACTACCAAGCTGCTGCAAACACCTGATACCGGTAAGCAAGCCAATATCTTCAATAGTGCAGACTATGCGGGCATGACAAAACCGCTATACACTTTTGGTGGTAAAGAATACTCGCAAGCCGATTTCGTAAGGTTCTCTGAATCTATGACACGTGGCAGGCTGATGGGCAATAAAGCAGGCCTGATACGCGACTTGTATAATGTGTATGTAAACAATGTGCTGAATGACTACGAAGAGCACAGGCTGGTAGAAGAAAACCCTGAGTTTAAATCGCTGATGCAGGAATATAAAGATGGCATCATGCTGTTTGAACTGATGGACAGGAATGTATGGGGCAAAGCATCGAGAGATACTACAGGCTTAAAGGCTTTCTACGAAACAAAGAAAAACAAATACCAGTGGGAGCCGGGCTTTAAAGGCGCTGTGTACACCTTCAAAAATGAAGCTGCGCTGAAAGAAGGCCTGAAAGTAATGGCTAAGAAAAATGCTACGGATGAAGATGTAGTGAAAAAACTAAACTCGGAAGAAACACCCGATGCAGTAACCATCCAGAATGGCCGTTATGAATTCTCTAAGTTTACTACCGTACCTAAAGCCGAGATAGTAAAAGGAAAAGTAAGCCCTGCGCATAAGAATGATAACGGTAGCTATACCGTAGTGAAGGCAGATGAAGTGTTTGAAACATCTACGCCAAAATCGCTGGAAGAAGCTAAAGGCTACATTGTAGCGGAATACCAGGATTACCTGGAAAAGAACTGGAACGAAGAGATGCGCAAAAAATATACTGTGAAGATAGACGAACCCGTTTTTAAATCGATGGTGAAATAATAAATGTATTGATAGAACGACTGAAGCCTCCATATGGGGGCTTCGTTGTTTTTAGTATGTTCGTTTATCAGTATTGTTAATTACATTCGTACAATAAAGAGTTGTAAATGAAAATTTCCTTTCACGGTGCTGCCAGAACGGTTACAGGTTCCAAACATATAGTGCATATAAAACCCGATAAGAAGATATTGCTGGATTGTGGTATGTTTCAGGGGATGGGTAAAGATACACTGAGGCTGAATAGCGAATGGGGCTTTGAACCGGGCGAGATAGACTATGTTGTTATATCGCATGCGCATATAGACCATATAGGCCTGCTGCCCAAGCTGGTGAAGGATGGCTATAAGGGTAAAATATTCTGTACACCACCTACTGCCGAACTGGCCGAAATATTATTGCTGGATAGTGCACGGATACAGGAAGCTGATATACGCCATGTAAACAAGAGACGTAAAGAGCAGGGTAGGGAATTGGTAGAGCCACTGTATACCGAAGACGATGTGTCCAATGTATTGCCATTGTTTCATACTATAGATTATAACGAACACTACAAGATAGATGACGATGTAGAGCTGATGTATACCGACTGCGGGCATATACTTGGCAGTGCTGCTGTAAACCTGGTAGTGCGCGAGAATGGCAAAACAGCACGTATCACTTTCAGCGGTGATATAGGCAGGTATAGGGACATCATATTGAAATCTCCTGATGATTTTCCACAGGCAGATTATATCATTATGGAATCGACCTATGGAGATAAGCTGCATGACCTGGTAACCCCAGCAGGCGATGTGATACTGAACCAGATAGTAG
>CAMLKS010000363.1 GCA_946480675.1 uncultured Bacteroidota bacterium | reverse complement strand
CCGAAGAAGTTGCGAAACAGCAGTACCCCGACATTATTCCCGAAAAAGTATATCGCACCCTGCCCCACCTGCTGCGCGAACCCTGCGCCCGCTTTACCGATGCCGAAGAGCGCGACTTGTTTTTGTTTGGCGCACTGGGTGTTATCAGCGGTATGCTGCCACAGGTGCAGGGCTTGTATTTTGGTGCGCCTGTGGGTGCCAATTTGTTTTGCTTTATCATAGGCAACTACGGCACGGGCAAGGGTGCGCTGAAATGGGCTTATGCCATTGGCGATGCCGCCCACCGCCACCGTATAAAAACAGCCTGCGAACAGCAGCAGCAATATACCCGCACTATGATGCAGTATCGCCGCCAGCAGGCGCTATATACCAAAGGCAAGCTGCAAGACCCGCCCGAAGAGCCGGCACCACCCGCCCACCTGAAGCTGTATATACCCGCCAACACTACCAAAACAGCGGTGATGCAACTGCTGAAAGAGAACGATGGACACGGCATCATCTTCGAGACCGAGGGCGATACGCTGGCCGATATGCTGCGACAAGATTATGGCAATTTTAGTGATATTCTGCGTAAAGCCTTCCACCACGAGCCTGTCAGTTTTTTTCGCCGGGCCGATAACGAGGATGTGGCCATACAGCACCCTGCGCTCAGCGTAGTGCTCAGCGGCACTTACGACCAGCTACTGCGCCTGGTGCCCAGTATAGATAATGGCCTGTACAGCCGCTTTTGCTACTACATACTGCAGGGTACCGATGATTTTAAAAACCCCTTCTCGGTGCAGGATAGCGGCCATAGCCACTACTTTGCCACACTGGGCGAAACCTACCTGGGCTTGTATAAGCAACAATTGGAACGCAGCACGCCCTGCCAGTTTATACTGCCCGTGTCACTGCAGCGCTTTTTTATGGAGCATATGGCCTATATGAAGGAATACCTGCAAACACAGGTAAGCGATGAACTGAACGGCGCTGCCAACCGCATGGGCATTATGTGCTACCGCATAGCCATGATACTGACCGCCCTGCGCCACTACGAGCTGGGCATTAACGAAGACAACATGGTGTGCCTGGGCGAAGACCTGGAAAGCGCCATGCTCATCACCACCCGCATATCTTACTTTGCACGGCAGGTATATGCCCACCTGGAAGAGTATGGCAAACGCCGCGCATCGAACAAGGCCGATGATGGCAAGTGCAGCGATGATGAAAGGCTGCTGTGCTACAACTATTACAAGCAGGGCGATAGCCTGCGTGCCATAGCCGATAAGGTATTCCTGAGCCGTGGTGCCTTTATGAAGGTGAAACGCATATTGCAGGACTATGGCATATACAAAGCCGCATAGGGCGAGGGGTGTAACAGTGTATCAACTGTAACAAGTGATACACCACCCCTTCCACATAAACAATGACATATCCATGACAGATATTTACCATACCTTTATATACAAACCTATACTATATGCTAAGAAAACTACTCCCTTCGTTACTGCTGCTCTGCATAGGGCACACCCTCTTTGCCCAAAACTACCAATGCGTGCAGCCGGGCAAGAAACACTATTTCATCAACGATAAGTATTATCTGCGGGGCATCCGTATCGATTCTGTAAAGACGATAGGCGGTGTGCAATACCTGTACCCGTTCAAATCACCGAGGGGTAAGTATTATGACCAACCGCTGCAGCCGGGTGGTAGCTGGCTGGGCGATGTTATCATGATAACGCCCGATGGCACGCACCTGTTCATCAACCATGCAATGGATACGGTAGTAATAAAGCCACAGGCTGCCGTAAATGATAGCTGGGTGTTGTATGATGATACTACGAGCATCCACTATATAGCCACCCTTACGCAGGCAGATACCATGACGGTATTGAATACCCTTGACAGTATAAAGGTGATAACCATAACAGCATTGGATGGCAGCACGCCCCTTACTGCCGACCCGCTGTATAATAAGCGCATCATCCTATCTAAAACACATGGCTTTGTGCAGGTGGCCGATTTGTATAACCTGCCTTTTCACGGCGGCGCATCGTGGCTTGATAGCAGCGATTATTTTACAGCAAAGGTGGGCAAGGCTTCCATGTTCAATCTCGTAGACTTTCATAACCCTACCTTTAATGACCTGTACGACTATAACGTGGGTGATATGATGCAACGAAAAACGGATTACCTCAATACCGCCACCGCTACAACTACTATTACAGAGGCTACCATAACGAAAAAGGAAACGATAGCACCCGGCTACACACGGTATACCCTGCAACAATGGCAACAGTTTCACACGCTACATACCAATAATTATACGACACGCGGCAGTATCGAAACCCTTACAGCCGATACCCAAAAGCTAATGCCAGACTCGCTGATGCCGGAAGAGATGGGACAAAAGGACTTCATATACTATAACCCGAACGACACCTCTTTCTGTACAAAGAGCGCTCGTTACACTTTTATCGGCAATAACATTACAGAAGATGGTGTAAGTACATTTGAACCACCAGACCATGTCAGGAAATATAAAATAAGCATAGGATGGCTGGAAGAAATAAAAGCTAATCTCAGCTATAGCAGCACCGATAAATTAATATACGTAAACCGTAGCGGTTCACCCTGTGGCTACAAAACAACCCTAAGTGTCCCTAATGTTGACAAATCTGCACTAAGCATCTACCCCAATCCTGCCAATGATGTGCTACATGTAGAAGCCACGGCAACGGGTACGTTGTATCTCATCAACACATTCGGGCAGATAGTACACACGGCTACACTCGGTAAGGGCACAACCACCATCCCCACAGCTACCCTGCCTGCGGGTAATTATGTGCTAAAGCTGGAAAGTGCCGCCACTACTATGCCCCACAGGATGATAAGCATAGTGCATTAGCAGGTGTAACACTGTAACAGGTGTAACAAGTGATACAGTTCTGTAGATATTCTTCGATAGCTATATTTACCCTATGAAAACAATGATTACCACCATACTTGTTTTAATCAACGCCTGCCTGTACGCACAGGAGTATTATGTGAACGATAGCACCGGGCATGGCATCATCTTTCGCACCACCCGCGATGGTAAAATGGTGGTAAATCGTGCTACATCCTACGACGGATATTGCAAGCTACCCAACTTCCGCCTGGATGATGTGGATACGCTGGCTACC
>CAMLKS010000362.1 GCA_946480675.1 uncultured Bacteroidota bacterium | reverse complement strand
GCTAAATGTACTGGCTGCTTCCAGGTAGGTATCAACGAAACTAACGGTGGCGTTATCTCTGCTGCTAATGCTTATCCTAACCCTGCTAACGAAAATGTTACAGTTAAATTCAGCCTGTACAATGCAGCTGATGCAACTGTTAGCATCATGAATGCAGTAGGTCAGGTAGTTGCTACACAAAACCTGAACAACGTTCGTGAAGGTAAAGCTACTTTCTCTACAGCTAACCTGAACAGCGGTGTATATTTCTACAACGTAGAAGCTAACGGTCAACGTACAACTAAACGTTTTGTAGTTGCACACTAATCTTTAGCGTCTTTAATATTAAGAAAAGGGTAACGTTTTGTTACCCTTTTTCTTTTTTTTCAAAACAATAGTTTATTATTGCACACGTCCGAAAACCGTGTGGCATTAGGCATTGTGTTTTAATATTTGAGTAAAAGAATTTCAGAGAATGGCTAAAAACCTGCTGATTGTAGAGTCCCCTGCAAAAGCGAAAACGATAGAAAAGATACTGGGTGAAGATTTTGAAGTAAGATCTTGCTACGGTCATATCCGCGACCTTGAAAAAGAGGATATGGGTATCGATATCAATAACGGCTTCAAACCTAAGTACACCGTTTCAGAAGATAAGCAGAAGGTTGTAAAGGAACTCAAATCATTAGCAAAGAAGGCAGAAGATGTTTGGTTAGCAACCGATGAGGACCGTGAGGGTGAGGCCATATCCTGGCATTTGTGCGAAGTATTGGGCCTGGACCCGGCAACTACCAAACGCATCGTTTTCCACGAAATCACAAAGCCGGCCATTAAGAAAGCAGTAGAGAAACCACGTACGGTAAATATGAACCTGGTGAATGCCCAGCAGGCACGCCGTGTGCTGGACCGTATTGTAGGTTTTGAAATATCGCCCATCCTGTGGCGCAAAATGAGCATGCGCAATAACCTTTCTGCCGGCCGTGTGCAATCGGTGGCAGTAAGGCTGATAGTAGAGCGCGAACGCGAGATAAACCGCTTTAAAGCAGAAAGCAGCTTTAAGGTAGAAGCGTTCTTCAATGCGGCAGATATTAATAATAAGAAAGTAACCTTTAAAGCAGATGGCCCCGATAAGATGAAGGGCTCTGCTACAGCGCGCACTTACCTGCAGCGCTGCATAAATGCTACCTATACTGTAAATGATGTACAGGTAAAACCGGGTAAAAAATCGCCGGCGGCACCATTTACTACATCTACCCTGCAGCAGGAAGCCAGCCGCAAGCTGGGCTATTCGGTATCGAAAACCATGCTGCTGGCGCAGAAGCTTTACGAGAATGGTCACATCACCTATATGCGTACCGACTCGGTAAACCTTTCTGAAACCGCACAGGAGAATATTAAAAATGCCATACTGGATATGTATGGCGATAAATATTTCCAGAGCCGCAAATTTCAGAACAAGAATGAGTCTGCACAGGAAGCACACGAAGCCATCCGCCCCACAGATATGAAAACCACATCTGTTGGCGATGCGGATACGCAACGTTTGTATGACCTGATATGGAAGCGCTCTATAGCATCGCAAATGGCGGATGCACAACTGGAGCGTACCATTGCTAAAATTGGAGTGTCATCTCAACCCGACCCATTGACCGCTACCGGTGAGGTGCTGCGGTTTGATGGCTTCCTGAAGGTATATACAGAAGGCAAAGACGAAGAAGATGGCGATGAGGAAAACAGCGGCATGCTGCCACCATTAACAGTAGGCCAGCAACTGGACCTGCAGGAAATGCGTGCTACCGAACGTTTTTCTCGCCCTGCGCCAAGATATACAGAGGCGTCGCTGGTTAAGAAGCTGGAAGAACTGGGTATCGGCCGCCCATCTACATACGCACCTACCATCAGCACTGTGCAGCAGCGCGGCTATGTAGAAAAGCGCGACAAAGAAGGTGTAAAACGTGAGTACGAAATACTGACACTGAAGAATGATAACATTACTGAAGTAAAAGAAAGCGAAAATACCGGAGCAGAACGGAACAAATTATTCCCTACCGACTTAGGTATGGTGGTTACCGACTTCCTGAGTGAGCACTTCAACAAGGTAATGGACTATAGCTTTACTGCCAAGATAGAAGAAGAATTTGACGAAATAGCACAAGGCAAAGAGCAGTGGAACAAAATGATAGAAGGCTTCTATCAGCCTTTCCACCAAACGGTAGAGCATACGCTGGAACATGCCGGCCGTGCAAAAGGAGAGCACGAACTGGGTACAGACCCTGTAAGCGGCAAGCCTGTAGTAGCCCGCCTGGGGCGTTTTGGCCCAATGGTGCAGATAGGCAGCACGGAGGATGAAGAAAAACCCCGTTTTGCCAAACTGCGCACCAACCAAAGTATCGAAACCATTACACTGGAAGAAGCAATGGAGCTCTTCAAGCTGCCGCGTACACTAGGCAAGTTTGAAGGTGAAGATGTGGTGGTGAACATCGGACGTTTTGGTCCGTATGCGCAGCACACCGGCAAATTCTATTCTTTGAAGAAAGAGATGGACCCATATACGGTAGAGCTGGAAGAGGTAGCGCCGCTGATAGAAGAAAAGCGTAAAGCTGCCGCAGAAAGCACCATCAAGATATTCGAAAAAGAAAAGATCAAAATACTGAAAGGCCCTTATGGCCCGTACATAAAACAAGGCCTGAGGAATTACAAAATACCGAAAGACAAGATTGAAACTGCCGCCGACCTTACGATAGAAGAGGTGAAAGCAATCATTGATGAAGTAAAGGCAAATCCGCCTAAAAAAACAGCCCGGAAGAAAAAATCATAAAGAAATTGGCGTAACTTAAGGTAGTGTAAACCGGTATTTTGATGCAGGCAAATAAAGAAATATCTGCGCTGTTACAGCTTATAGACGACCCTGATAGTGAAGTGTTCGATACCGTTGCGGCTAAGCTGCTGCACTACGGTAAAGACATCATCCCTAACCTGGAACAGCTGTGGGAAGTGACGGTAGATGAAGATGTACAGGAACGTATAGAAAGCCTCATTCACCGTGTACATTTTCAAGACCTGCAACAGGAGTTTTTTGATTGGAGCCATTCTAAGAATCCGGAACTGCTGCGTGGCGCCATACTGGTTGCCAAATACCAGTTCCCTGACCTGAACATTCCATCCATACTCAGCCAGTTCGACCAGATA
>CAMLKS010000361.1 GCA_946480675.1 uncultured Bacteroidota bacterium | reverse complement strand
TTTAAATATAGCTGGGATCAATTTGTGAAAGATGGCAAAACCCACTGGGACGGTGTGCGCAATTATGCAGCCCGCAACAACCTGAAGGCAATGGCGAAGGGCGACCATGTATTGTTTTATCACAGCAATGAAGGACTGGCGATAGTAGGCATTGCAGAAGTAGTGAAAACGGCCTATCAAGACCCGACTACGGATGATACCAATTGGGTAGTGGTTGACCTGAAGCCACTGAAAGCGATTCCCAATCCCGTAACACTGGCTGATATAAAAGCTACGCCCGAATTGAAAGACATGGACCTGGTACGTTTAGGCCGCCTGAGTGTAGGCACTGTAAAACCTGATGAGTATAAGCGTATATTGAAAATGGGAGGAGTGAAGTAGTGAGAATAATAATATTATTGCTTTTAGGGTTGTTGTTTATAAATAATAGTTACGGTCAGCATGTTCTAACCAAACAGCTCCCAATGCCAGGCAGGGAGCAAGCTTCGGAACTTGAAACTGTAAGACCATATTCATCGCAGGATGGGAATGTTAATAAAGGTATTATATATGGAGAGTTTATAAAACGCCCGGAACCTGGCAGGAAACGCACTAGAAAGCAACGGTTATTTTTGTACGAAGCTAATCGTAATATTTTTTATGAATTAACTCCATCAGAATATAGTGGATATAGTAAGACTACATCATCTTTTTGCTACCACCTTCCTGCTGGTACATATACATTACATACCTTTCTTTGGAATAAAGTAGATTTAGTAGATACCATAATCTGGACAACAGAACGCATTTTCAAAGATGAATCTGCAACCACCGTTCAGCGTAGAGTAAACAACAAAGAGATTAACCATGATGATGTCAGTAAGCTCAACGTATTACAATTTACAGTTACTAAAGGTAATCTATGCTATGTTGGACTTTGGGACTTTACAGACTCCAAACCACGAATCATCGATAATAAAAAACAACTGGATGAGATGTATAAGAGAAGGCAGAAATATCTATTTTTAGACTTTAAATCAGCAAAGATCAGTCTGCCTGATTAAGAAACCTTTCTTGCTTTCCACTCATCATACATCGTTTTCGATGTTTTCCTGCTGCCATCGTGGCTCCAGCCGGGCGTCTTAAATATGTAGCCCAGTTTGTCTTTGAATGAGATGGGCTGTTTCAGGTCTTCACCAATATTCTTCCATTCGTGGAAGATGATGTGTGTGGGGTGGTGCTGGCGTTCTATAGGAGATGTGAGCCCGTAACGTGGCGGTTCGTCGTCCAGTTCTTCTGCAAAGGTGCCAAACATCCTGTCCCATATTATCAATGCCATGCCCATGTTTTTATCCAGGTAAGGGGCATTGCTGGCGTGATGCACGCGATGGTGTGATGGGGTAACAAAAATGTATTCTACCCAACGCGGAAGCTTTTTTATAGCCTGTGTGTGCACCAATATGCCATAGGTTTGTGTGATGGCATACATAAACAGGATGTCTATAGGCTGGAAACCTAAAAGTGCCAATGGTATAAAGTACATATACCTGTAAAAAGGCATAAACACAGAAGAACGGAAACCTGTGGTTAGGTTATACTCCTCGCTGCTATGATGGGTTACATGTACTGCCCAAAACAAACGGCAGCTATGGTCCATATAATGTTCCACCCAAAAGAGCAAGTCTTCGCACAGAAATAACAGCACCCAATAAGCTATCGGGTTCCACTGTATATCCAGCTTGTACTGAAAGAAAAAGATAAGTACTGCCAATGCAAACCCACGCAGCAGCAGGTCTATGCCGGCATTTACCAGGTTCAGGTATATATTCATAGCTGTTTCCTTCCAGCTATAGTATTTACGATGGCGATAATTGCTCAGTATTATCTCCAGCGGTATCAGTATCGCATAGATGGGGATGGAAAACAGTAATAATATTTGTTGCTGCAGCTCAGTCATTGCGCACAGTATATATTAACAAAGCCCGTATAACCGGGCTTTGCATTATATAGTCATTATTTCTTTGTCTTTGTCTTTACAGTGCTGGTCTACAATGGCAATATATTTATCGGTAACGCCTTGTACACGGGCTTCTGCATCTTTAGCGGCATCTTCACTCAGGCCGTTTTTCTGTTCTTTCTTTATTTGTTCTATCGCATCGCGGCGCAGGTTGCGTACAGATACTTTGGCTTGTTCGCCTTCATTGTTCACACGTTTCACCAGTTCTTTACGGCGCTCTTCAGTAAGCGGCGGCAAAAACAGGCGGATGATGTTGCCATCATTCTGCGGGTTCAATCCAATGTTGGATGCGATAATAGCTTTTTCTATGGGGCCCAGCATGTTTTTTTCCCATGGTTGAATAGAAAGTGTACGGGCATCAGGCGTAGTAATATTTGCAACTTGTGAAAGTGCGGTAGATGCACCATAATAATCTACAAAAACGCCATCCAATATCTGGGGGTTGGCTTTGCCGGCACGTATCCTGCCAAGTTCCGTTTCCAGGTGATTGATGGCTTTTTTCATCTGGCTGGTGGCCTCGTCTATTATCATGTCTAATACCTCGCTCATGCTGTGTTTTATTTTTGGGTAGGCAAATGTAAAAAAGTTCCGTTACATACTTTATAGCGATACTTTTCTATATATTTATTTCGGGTATAAATACTTTAACTTTCCTTATTTGGATAGCCTTTTATACATCGGTAAATTTGTATAAAATATAGGAATAATATAGATGGAAACAATAGCAAAAAGTCCCGTTAGCCTGACACAAAATGCTGTGAATGAAGTAAAAAGGCTGATGGCAGAACCGGGTTTTGAAGGTGGGCAATACTTGCGTATAGGTGTAAAGGGGGGCGGTTGCTCGGGCCTTAGCTATATGCTGGGTTTCGACAGGCAGGAAGATGACGATGAGATGTTTGACATGGAAGGCATATCTGTAGTGATGAAAAAAGCGCACGGTATATACCTGATGGGCATGCAGGTAGATTTTCAGGATGGATTGAATGCACGTGGTTTCGTGTTCAATAACCCCAATGCCAGCAGCACATGTGGCTGCGGCACGTCTTTCGCAGTTTAAAAAGTATAACGTATTGTATAGGAGCATTTTCATATCATTAGTATTGTGCGCAGCTGCTTTACAAGTGCAGGCACAGAAAGCTGCTACCGAAGAAATCAATAAGGTAGACGGAAAA
>CAMLKS010000360.1 GCA_946480675.1 uncultured Bacteroidota bacterium | reverse complement strand
TGCTTTTGTGCCTGAAATAGGCAATGCATTATCAGGCGCTTTCGATCTGAACCTGCGCAATGGCAATACAGAGCGTTATGAGCATACTGTGCAGATAGGTACGCTGGGGGCAGAAATAGCAACAGAAGGTCCTTTCAAAAAAGGCAGCAAAGCATCTTATATCCTTAACTACCGCTACTCTACCCTTGCTATACTGGAACCTTTTATCAAGCTGGGTGGCATGATACCTAAGTATCAGGATGGTTCTTTTAAGGTAAACCTGCCAACAGCAAAAGCCGGTACATTTACGGTATTCGGCTTGGGTGGGCATAACGTTGCAGCACAAAATGCGGTAGCCGATAGCAGCAAATGGCACAAAGAAGAAGAGGATGATGAAAACCACGTAGCCTTTAATAATAAAGGCACCATGATGATAGGCGGTATATCTCACCAATACTTCCTGAAGAAGGACGCCTATATCAAAACTATCGTCTCTGCCTCTACTGATCAGTCTATACAAGGTGCGGATACATTGACCCCCGGTGACAATTACAAGAAAGTACCGGTTCAAAACAGCACCTTAAAAAACACTGCATACCGTGTTTCTGTAGTGTATAACCAAAAGCTGGACGCACGTAACACACTCCGCGCAGGTATAATAGCACAACAATGGAATTATGACTTTTCTATGAAAAGCTATTTCAGCAACGAGAATCAGTGGAAAGACCTGTTGACAAGCGACGGTAGCACACAATTTTATCAAGGCTATGCACAATGGAAAAGCCGCATTACCGAAAAGCTGACAACGGTTGCCGGCATACATGCATCTTACCTGTCATTGAACGGCAAATACACTATCGAACCACGTGCATCTGCTACGTATCAAATGAGGAAAAGTAAAGTAACCCTGGCTGCAGGCCTGCATAGCAAACCCGAACACATCTCTACATACTTCTATCAGAATGCTGTACTGGGCGATAACATTACACATCCTAATAAAGACCTGGACATGCAGCGCGCCTTCCATACCGTAGCAGGTTATGAAATAAGTCTGCCGCTGAAGCTACGCCTGAAGTTGGAAGCATACTACCAATACCTGTATGATGTGCCTGTAGAAAAAGATAGCAATAGCGCATTCTCTATCATCAATGCAAATGATATCTATTCACTGATGAGAACTAAAAAACAATTGGTAAATGAAGGTACCGGACGCAACTATGGTATTGATATCAGCCTGGAACGCCCGTTTGCTAACAACTACTACGTAATAGCTACCGGCTCTGTATTCAACTCTACATTTACTACTTACAAAGGTGAAAGGTACAGCACACAATACAACCGCGGCTACCAGATGAACCTGATAGGTGGCAAAGAATTCAAACTGACATCGAACGGCAGGCGTATAATAGGATTGAATGGTAAAGTATTATTCAGCGGTGGCCTGCGCGAATCGCCTATAGACCTGCAAAAATCTATACAATCAAAAGAAATGGAAGCCGTACCCGGCCTGTACTACACCAAGCAGGCACCCGCCTACTTCCGTGCCGATGCCACTATATACTATAAGCTGAACAACAAGCGTGCTACACATACCATCCAGTTTGAAGTGCAAAACCTTACCAACCGCGAAAACTATTATTTCTCTTATTATGATGACAGAACACAAAGCATAAAACGCGTAAACCAGTTGGGCATCCTGCCAAACCTGAGCTACCGTATCGATTTCCATTGGTAGTAATACAAACAAACCACAATAACACAATTAGTTAAACACAAAAAAATACATTGAAATGAAACGCATTCTATTATTAAGCACCCTGTTCAGCACTGTAGCATTTACCTCATGCACAAAACACCGTTTACGCGGAGAAGGTGCTACCATTAGTGATACACGTTATGTATCAAACTTTACTAAAATATTAGCCGATGGCAGCACGGCTATAGAAATACGCCCATCTAATGAAAACCGCGTAGTGGTTACCGGGTACGAAAGCCTGGTGCCTGCTTATGAAACAGAAACACATGAAGGGGTGCTGCGCCTTCAGTTTAAAGACAAATACATCAACATAAAAAACAATAACCTGAGGGTAACAGTATATAGCAAAGATGTAAACACGGTAAAAATGAATGGTTCAGGCTCTGTAACCATAGATGATGATATAAAAAGCAGCTATATGGAAGCTGAGATCAATGGTTCGGGAAGTGTTACGATCGGCGATAATCACTTTGACAAAATGAAACTGAAAATAAATGGCTCCGGAGACATCGAAAGCCGCAGGGGCGTGGGCGAAGATGTCGAAGCTATTATATCAGGCTCGGGCGATATAAACATTACGGCAGAAAATACTTTGTATGCCAAAATATCGGGGTCGGGTACCGTTTACTACTGGGGCAACCCATCTGTAAGCACAGATATAAGCGGCTCAGGAAAAGTACGCAAGCAATAGACATAAGGCTAAGGGGCCATAAAAAAAGACCTCGCTTCGGGCGGGGTTTTTCTTTTTTGAAAACATGGGTTTCCTGTTATTTGCCAGTTTTACTACTTTTGAGGCGCTTTACACTTAAAAAACATTTACTTAATATATGAGCAAAATCAAAGTAGCTAATCCTGTAGTAGAACTGGATGGCGATGAGATGACACGTATCATCTGGAAATTCATCAAGGATAAACTGATAACTCCCTACATAGATGTTGACATAAAATACTTCGACCTTGGCGTGGAGCATCGTGATGCTACCGGCGACCAGGTAACCATAGATGCGGCAAACGCTATTAAACAATATGGTGTAGGTATCAAATGCGCTACCATCACCCCTGATGAAGCCCGTGTACAAGAATTTAAATTGAAACAAATGTGGAAGAGCCCTAACGGCACTATCCGCAACATACTGGATGGTACGGTCTTCCGCGAGCCTATCGTTATCAATAACATTCCTCGCCTGGTTACCAACTGGGATGCGCCTATTATCGTAGGCCGTCATGCCTTCGGCGATCAGTACCGTGCTACTGATTTCGTAGTAAAAGGTAAAGGCAAACTGACCATCAAATTTGAAGGTGAGAATGGCGAAACCATCGAGCATGAAGTCTACAACTTCAAAGGTGATGGCGTAGCAATGGCTATGTATAATACCGATGAATCTATCCGTGGTTTTGCACGTGCCTGCTTCAATATGGCACTGCAAAAGAAATGGCC
>CAMLKS010000359.1 GCA_946480675.1 uncultured Bacteroidota bacterium | reverse complement strand
CCTGAGTATCAAATCATTTTTTCTGACACGCCCGGCATCATTGAGCCTAAGTATAAGCTTCATCAAAAAATGATGCAACATGTAAAAAGTGCCCTGGAGGATGCCGATGTGGCGATATTATTACATGACATTACACAACCTGTAGAAGACTTCGAGCAAGTATTAAGTACGCTGAAATTGAAGGTGCCTGTATTATTGATACTTAATAAAGCAGACCTTTTAAAGAATAATAAAGAAGTAGAAGAAGTAGTAAGAAGCTACAAGGAAAGGTTTCCTAAGTTTGAGGTATTTGCCGTATCGGCCAAGGATAAAAGATATGTGGACAGAATAGTACCCACTATATTAAAGCATCTACCGGAGGCCCCGCCATTTTACCCGGAAGATAGTATGTCTGACAGGCCGGTTCGCTTTTTCGTGAGTGAGTTGATACGTCAGCAGATATATGAGTTGTACCATGAGGAGATACCATACCATACAGCAGTTATTATCCAGTCTTTTGAAGAAAAACCAACACTGAATGTTATCAAGGCGGAAATCATTGTAAGCCGAGAAACCCAGAAGGTAATAATGATAGGCAAGGGTGGCAGTATGATAAAACAACTGGGCATTAATGCACGTAAGCATATTGAAGAATTTCTGCAAGCAAAGGTGCACCTGGAGCTGTTTATAAAAGTACGTCCCAAATGGCGGGACAATGACAATTACCTTAAGGAATATGGATACAATTCTTAAGGTACCCCCCATACAGCATCTCAATAAAATCTGGTACAATAACAGAGTAAGTGCTATAGACATGCTCCGGCTGGATATGGTTCACCCAGTTGTTTCGGGGAATAAATGGTATAAGTTGAAGCATAATATTGCCTATGCAAAAGTGCATCGATTTAGTTCTGTTTTGACATTTGGTGGTGCTTACTCCAATCATCTGATAGCTACTGCCGCTGCTGCACATTATTACGGAATAACTGCTATTGGCATTGTACGGGGACATAATACAAATACCCAAACACTGAAAGCCTGTCAATCCTATGGCATGCAACTGGTGCCTATGTCCTTTGAAGAATACAATCTTAAAGCAGAGCCGGACTATCTGCAACAACTATCTATAACCTACAATGCACCGTTCATCATACCCGAAGGAGGTGCGAATGAGCAAGGCAGGTTGGGCTGTGAGGAGATTGCTCAATATATTCCGGCAGGCTATACACACGTTTGCCTTTCTTTAGGTACGGGTACTACTTTCATCGGATTAAGAAATGCATTGAATGCAGATATTTCCTTATTGGGTTATGTACCTATGAAAGGCGGCAAATATCTACAGGAAGAAGTTGCAAAATATCTGTATTTAGAAAACAACACCCATTGGCAGCTATTTGATGATTGGCATAATGGTGGCTTTGGGAAGTGGAATGAAGAACAGTTGGCATTCATGAATGCTTTTAACGAAATGAATAATATTCCCCTTGACCTTGTTTACACAGCCAAAATGATGATGGGGCTTGAAGAGCAGTTACATAAAGACTTTTTTGATACCAATGCGCGCATACTCTGTATACACACCGGTGGCTTACAAGGCAATGTATCTGTTGCTGATAAACTGAACTATTAACCTATCAAACATTATCTTAGTGCCCTAATAAATACTAATGGCAGTAATACACAGTAGTAATAAAAAGAGCAGGCTAACCTTATATATTGTTATAGCATTAGTGGCAGGCATTGCATTAGGTTTTATTCTGAATAACGGATATGTAAAAAATCAGAACATAGCCATAGCAAGTGCAGAAACCGCTATTAAAAAGATGCAAAGTGATTTGTCTGCCATCACAGATACTACCACAAGTGTCTATCTGCAATTATCAACTGAGCGTGCAGCGCTGGTAAAAACGAAAGCGGAAGCTTTGACAGAAAGAGATAGCAAATTAGAACCTTTCTCTTTGTTGGCCGATATCTTTCTCCGGTTGATAAAAATGATAGTCGCCCCTCTGGTATTTACTACACTGGTAGTAGGTGTTGCTAAACTGGGGGATATGAAGGCTGTAGGTAGAATAGGAGGTAAAACCTTACTATGGTTTTTCTCTGCATCTTTCATGAGCCTGTTATTAGGCATGATGCTTGTAAACTTTTTCAAACCAGGTATGGCCATGCATCTGCCATTGCCCGATGTTGGTATGGATACCGGCATTAAGAAAACGGCACTTACCTTGAAAGAATTTTTATATCACGTTTTTCCATCCAGCGTATTCGAATCGATGGCTCGAAACGAGATACTTCAAATAGTGGTCTTTTCATTATTCTTCGGAGTAGCGACTGCAGCAATAGGGGAGAAGGGAGAAATAGTAATCAAAGCCATGGACGCATTCTCTCATGTTATCCTGAAAATAACCGCCTATGTAATGAACTTTGCCCCGGTGGCAGTATTTGGTGCTATGACAGCGATAATCGCCAAGCAAGGCTTAGGTATACTTGGTACTTATTCTATATTCATTGGCGAGTTTTATTTAGGATTGCTGCTGTTATGGCTTGTATTGATACTCGCAGGTGGGTTGTTTTTAGGTAAACGAGTGGTGACTCTCATTAAAAGAATAAAAGAGCCTACTTTGCTGGCTTTCAGTACCAGCAGCAGTGAAGCAGCGTTTCCGAAAACTATGTTGGAACTGGAACGCTTTGGCTGTAATAATCGTATTGTAAGTTTCGTTTTGCCACTTGGGTATTCGTTTAACCTGGATGGCTCTATGATGTATATGACATTTGCATCTTTATTTATTGCCCAGTCTTACGGTATTCATCTTGATTTTGGCACACAAATGAGCATGCTATTAGTATTGATGCTTACCAGTAAAGGTATAGCGGGTGTGCCAAGGGCTTCATTAGTTGTCATTGCCGGAACGTTAGCAACGTTTAATATACCGGAAGCAGGGCTTGCGCTTTTGCTGGGCATAGATCCGCTGCTGGATATGGGCCGCAGCGCCACCAATGTAGTAGGTAATAGTGTGGCAACCGCGGTTGTAAGCAAATGGGAAGGCGCACTGGAGGATTAATAGTATGCTTTTACAATATATACTTGATCTACGCACCTGATTTGTACAGAATTACCTATTTTCACGCCTCCAACAAATAATAATGAACGATATTATCGATTTGCTGAAAGAATTGATGAACGCCGAAAAACTGGCGCATCTGGTGACCCTATATGGTGG
>CAMLKS010000358.1 GCA_946480675.1 uncultured Bacteroidota bacterium | reverse complement strand
AGTTCCGCTGCCCATATATGGGTCAATTATGGTCATTCCTTCCTGCTTAATTAGCCTTACCACTTCTCTCATTAGCTTTATTGGCTTTACAGTAGGATGTGTGTTCTTTGTATGCGGTGGCATTCCGTAATCCCTATCTTTAGGCCGTGCTTTTGACGTATATAAAAAACGAGGTATGAGCATTTCAAAGTCATCAGTTACTTTAAAGAAGTATCTTGATGCTTTCCCGTCTACGCTTTGCTTGTCAATTATATCCCCTACGCACTCGTCTATAACTACATTCGCAGGCCACCTTCCATCTAAAAGATTTTTCTCTATTCGATTTTTCCAGCCACCATTTAACGTATGGTTCGTTCCCGATTTTTCAGTTTTATGATTTTGCCAATTTTCTTTATAGTTAGGATCATCAGATGATACAGCAATTCGGCAAGCGTCTATATTGAATTCAACTACATACTTGCTTGGTTTCCTGCAAATAACTATAGGTTCATAAGCTGGCTTTAATGAGGCTTTGCTTTTTGGGAAGCCGCTACCGTACATCCACATCATACAGTCTCTTATTTCAAAACCTACATCTTCTAATTTACAGGCAAGCCTATGAAAAGTTCGTGCGCTACTAAAACCAAACAGGTATGCGCCTGGTTTTAAAACTCTTATTAATTCTGTTAGAGCTTCATTTGACGGTAGCTCCTTATCCCATACATGCTTCAGAAAACCCATTCCATACGGAAAGTCTGATACACAACCGTCTATACTATTAGATTCTAATGTCTTTAAAAAATCCTCTGCTTTGGCGTGGTGTAAACGCATAATGCTAATTGTTGTTTGTTTTGAAAAGGTCTATTTGCCAATGCTACCTATCGCCTTATGCGTAAGTATCTCGTACAGTTTATCATCGCCAAGCATTTCACCTGTGTCCTGTATGTAAAATTTCGCAGGTATGGGAGCTTTTGTGGTATCAGTGAACCGCTGTATCATATTTTTATTACGCAACGAAAAGCCGGTACCATGATCCATTATCTTACTACCACCAGCGTTATCGTTCACTACGAAATACCATAACTTGCCGTTATTAGGATTGGCAAAGTGAATAAATCGACCTTTACTGATACCGCACATTCTGGCCGCCTCCACATTGAAATAAACGATCCCGGTGCTGCCGCTCGGATGGTCGTATAATCTGAGGCGCAAGTAAGCAGGTGCAGGACGTTTACCTTTTTTATTATTTAATTCTGTTGCATCCAGCAATTTTATTTCAGATACATTCATCACTAATCCTTTTTATAATATTCTGTTTCGTAACTGTCGGCTTTCAGGGGCAAGCCTTTGGCCCATGTTATATCCTTACCCATGATGGCGTTGATATCTTCAACGCCACCCTGCCCGTAAGGCACTTCGGGTACTATCTCATCGTGCACATGCAGCACTATCTTATACCCGGCACGATCTACCCGAAGCAATGCAACCGCCAGGCAATCGCGGGCAACGGCCTGCACGATGTTCTCCACCAGCTTGCCGCCGTAGGTCACCTGCCGCCCCCACTTCTTAGTGTCGTCAAGCCCTTCATAGGAAAGGGTATATTTCTCAAATTCGCTGCCTGATATTTCGCCTTTGCCTTTTTCCTGCAGGTGTTCGGCTACATGCTTATTAAGCACAGCCGTTTGTCCTTTCTTGTAATTTTTGTAATCGACACCGAATTTGAAAAAGCATACGAGCTCAGTTGTCAGGCGCGGGCGTATGTAGGAAAGCACACGGCCCGATGGCAGCTTGATGAACATCGTCTCGCGCTCTGTATAGAACTCAATACCATGCGGCAGGGTTACACGCCTGCCGGTACGTACAGCCTCGATAGCTGCCTTTTCAACAACGCTCCAATACTTCACGATAGCAGGGTTAGCATTGCGCCACATCTTCACCAGCTTCGGCAATTCTGCTTCTTCCAGCCCTTCTTTCAAGGCCCCCATGTTTATCAGTGCATTCGGGCCGCCCTGGTAGCCGAGCGCCAGTTCTGCCACCTTACCTTTCTTACGCAGCGGCGATGTCTTGGTAATGCTTTCAAACGGCACCTTGAACATCTGCGCTGCAGAGGCTTCGTATATCTTGCCGTGCGTGGCAAATACCTGCAGCCGCCATTGCTCACCCGCCAGCCAGGCGATAACACGGGCCTCGATGGCGCTAAAGTCGGCAGGGATAAACCTGCTGCCCTTGGGCGCAACAAAGGCCGTGCGTATGAGCTGAGACAAGGTATCGGCGATACTGGTGTACAGCAGCTCTATCATATCGATATTGCGGTGCAATACGTAGTTGCGGGCAATATCCAGGCAGGTGTCCAGCAGGGAATTACTCGGCAGGTTATGCACCTGTACGATACGGCCCGCAAAGCGGCCAGTACGGTTGGCACCATAGTATTGTATTGCACCCCGCAGCCTGCTATCGCTGCAAATGGCTTTCAGCATGGTGTGGTACTTCTTAATAGAAGTCTTTGCAAGCTTCTGCCGTATGTTCAGTACCTGTTGTATGGTTTCGTTGTCCGACTTTTTCAGCAGGTCGGGCACCGTCTCTTTATTCAGCTTGTCCACTGCTTCGCCTATTTCTTCGCTCAGCCACGCCTTCAACTGCGGCCCGCTGTTCGGGTTGGTCAGCCCTGTCAGCTTTACGGCTTCCTGTATCAGCGCAGCGCGGTAGTCGTTATCCAGCTTTATCGCGCTGTCTATTAGTTGACGGTCCAGCAGTACGCCAGTATCGTTTATCTTCTGGTCGAGATACCATAGCTGCTTTTCAAGCTCCGGTATTTCAAACCATGCTATCTTATCAGCAATCGCGCTTTCCGTTACAACGTCCTGCACACAGTAGGCTTTAAAGCGTTCCCACTTTTCAGGATCATGCGCAGGCAGGTTGCGTGTGCGGTGGCCGTTGGCCTTTGAAGGCTTGCAGGGTACAGAGAAGTAACGTATCAATGCTTTACCATCCGCGCTTTTCTGTTCGGTCAACTGCAGCACCTTCGATACCTGGTCGAGCGAAAAAGGCAGGCCCAGCATACTGCCATGCACCATAGTGCATTGCCATTGCTGTACGGGCAGCACCATGCCGAATGCTTTACCGATGCAGGTGCGCTCGAAGTTGGCGTTAAAGGCTTTTTTCAACACCCGTGCATCCGTCAGCGCTTGCAATACATTCTGCGGCAACGGCTCACCGCTGGCAAGGTCTATAATAACAACCGGGCCGTTAT
>CAMLKS010000357.1 GCA_946480675.1 uncultured Bacteroidota bacterium | reverse complement strand
ATATGATACGAGTAGCTTACCCTGATGGCTATGTGGAAACCTACAAAGGTGATGTAACACTGTTGAGGTAACAAAAAACGAATAAATAACAATAAAGGCCCCATTGTGGGGCCTTTATTGTTATTTATCAAAAGGAATAAACAATTTTTAAGATTTCCCCAACATAAAAGAAAAAATGGTTGTCTATACTAACAGCATTATCAAAAAAATAATAAATTTATACTTGTACTCTTAACTAGTGCCAAATTGTACCCGATGAAACCAAAAAAGTTACTTTTATTATTTCTGTTCCTCTTATCTATTGCAGCGCGCCCCTTTAGTGCATTGGCCGACCACTTTGCGGCCGGGGATATGCACCTGGTATATGTTGGAGAGGCTCCGGATGGATGTACCGGTACTACGAAATATACTTATATTCTGTACTACGAGATATATAAACCTTGTGATAGTATGAATGGGGCTACTCTGCCAATGACGGATCAAGTTAATTTCAGGAGCCAAACCGCTATTGATGCAGGCCTTCCCGGTGCTACAGGTTTTGTGACTGTAAATTTAGTAAAACAGGATACTGTAGACCAGTTGTGTGAAATATTCAAAAAAGAAAACTCCTGCTACAGTGTAAGGATGGATAAGCCCAAAGGTTATGATCGTGTTATCCTGGCGAGTATACCTTTTGACCTGCCATATGCGATGCCGGACTGGACATTTTGGTGGGCAAGTTGCTGTACTTCGAATAACCTGAATAATGTGCCATGGTACAAGAATATGTATATGGAAATGATGATCAATAACCAGGTAAAGTATAATAATAGTACACCACAATATATGATACCACCCACGCCCTATATATGTGCTAACTTTCCTACTACCTTCCTGAACGGGCCTTTCGACCTGAATAATGACTCTATGCGTACGTATAACATCGTGCACTATACACATGGAAGCCCGATAGCACCCCCTACCTGGCTGACTTTTACACCACCTTATACTTTGCAAGATCCTGTTGGTTCTTCAGCCGCTAACCCATTCCGTGTTGACTCATTTACCGGAGCAGCGACGTTTACCCCTTTACAGCAAGGCCGCTATACTTTGGATTTCCAAACAGACGAATACGATCGTAAAACAGGTATCAGAACTGCTTATATAAGGAGATTATGCGAGATCAATGTCTTCCCGTGCGATGTACCACCACCGCAAGTAGATACAATCCCATCTTCTCTTACTATATCAGGCGGTAGCCTTGTAAACGGAACTCTTATTACATGCCCCGGTAATAACCTTAAGTTCGAGATTAAAGGCAAGGCCAATGACAATAATAGTAAAATATACCTGGAAGCTTCAACCGCAACCATACCAGGCTCTGCATTTACCGTGCCATCAACAGGCCCTAATGCCCAGGGTAGTACAGAACCAATAGGCACATTTACCTGGACGCCGACTGTAAATGATTATGGTGACCACTCCATTACTATTATTTCTAAAGACTCTACTTGCAGTGGCGTAGGAACGATGATCGTTCAGAAAAACTACACAGTAGTAAAAATAAAAGTGATCAAAGGTCTAGATGCAGGCCCTGACCAGCCTGTGTGCAGGATCAACCCGGTAGATAAGCAACTGTATGTGTATGGTGCAGAAGACTTGTCGGGGGTGAAATGGATGGATATCAGCGGTGGCCCTGCAAAGGGACTGAGCGCGGATGACATTGTAAACCCTGTATCTTCTGTTAGGACAACTACAAGCTATGTGGTGTCTTCTCCAGACCTGGTGGATAACTGCCGTATCAGGGATACGATAACTGTTTATGAGGATAAAACTAATGACATCGATATCTTCCCTGAAACCGACCGTTTTGTATTGTGCCGTCCTGATTACCTGCAGCTCGACCTGAAGGTAGAAGGTAAAGGCCCGGTAAATAATGTGCCTTGCGGTCCCAGTTCGGCACCGGCAAGCGCTACATATGATTCCGTTTACATTTATGGAACACCGATATACGGTTTTGGCTTTGCATATGATACGGTAAGCAGTAACTCGCCCATGCTGTATAACGATGTTAAAACAGCAAAATATCAGTTCCTGATACCGAAAGAGGAGCTGATACAATACGGTTTGTACCCCGGTGCACTGAGAGCTATGCATTTTGAAACAGCACGTTTTACCGGTGATCCTACTTTTGAATATTCAAACTTCACTATATCGTTGAAGTGTACCGATAAGACAAGCCTTTCAGCCAGTGCAGGATTTGAAACAGGTATGATTCCCGTGTATACAGCCCCTGGTGCTACCAACTTTACCGATGGCTGGCATAAATTTACGTTCGATACCCCATATGACTGGGATAGAGAAAAGAACCTGATAGTTGAACTGTGTTACAGTAACAACCCTGCTGTAGTAGGTGCTTGTTTACCTGCTACAGGAGAGCCACCAATCATCAAGTATATGCCTACTACATATACATCATCATTGGCACTGAAACCTGCTAATGCAACAATCATTGGTGTTTGTGATGTAACAACGAATGCCAATATAAAAGAAGGCATCCAGCGTCCTGTAATAAGGTTTGATTATACAGATGCGGCTGCATTACCTTTCCAATATGCATGGGGCCCGGGCAATTACCTGTCGGATTCGACGATAAAAGAACCACTGGCCTATGTACCTAAGTCGGTTACTTATACAGTGCAAACATCAGGTAGGTCTGGTTGTATAGTATCTGACACCTTGCAGGTATATGTACCTGAGCATGATTTCAGTGTATATCCCAGGGATACGGCTATCTGCTTCGGTGAGACTTTCAAACTGGAGGTAAGGAAAGGTACCTATTACCAATGGTATGAATATGAGAACGGTGAATACAAACCCGCTATCGGCTCTGTAAGCTGCGATGTATGTGCTGACCCGATGGTAAGCCCTAAGAAGAACACCCATTATAAAATAATGGTCGGTGATGATGTATTCTGCTATGATACGATAGATGCTTATGTGGAAGTACGCCCGCTGCCGCTGGTAAATATCCTGACACCGGATACGACCATAAAATACGGCCAGAGTGTACAGTTGCTGGTAAATGGTGCGCGGTTGTATAACTGGTCACCGGTATCATCACTGAACAACCCGAATATCTCTTACCCGGTAGCTACGCCAACGGAACCTACGATGTATGTGGTAACCGGTCTGGGTACTAATGGTTGCCGTGCAATGGATACGGTAAGGGTGAACCTGGATTACCGCGACAGGCTGCTGATACCAACGG
>CAMLKS010000356.1 GCA_946480675.1 uncultured Bacteroidota bacterium | reverse complement strand
TACTACATACTGCTTACAGGTTCGCTCTACAAGTCGTTATACACCAACTATGCAGGGAAGGAATACAATACTATGTTCAACCGTGGCTACCAGCTAAACCTGTTGGGTGGTAAAGAATTTAAACTGAATCGTAGCGGCAATACCTTATTGGGGCTCAACGGCAAAGCCCTTTACAGCGGTGGCCTTCGCGAATCTGTTATAGACCTGCAGGCATCGCGCCTCAAGAGAGGTGTGGTGTATGAAGATGGCAAATACTTCACGCTACAAGGCAAACCTTATTCACGCATAGATGCCAGTGTATACATCAAGTTCAACAATAAACGCGCCACCCACTCCATCCAGTTCGATGTGCAGAACGTCCTCAACCGTCAAAACTACTTCTACTCTTTCTACGATAACAGCAGTGGCACGTTAAAAACCGTAAACCAAACGGGTATCATACCCAACATAGCCTATCGTGTAGAGTTTCACTAAAATGAAGCCACTGTTTTACCAGTGGCTTCATTTTTATAGTGATAAGTGATCTCATTATTTATTTGTGGCAGTCGGAGTAACACCACGTATCAACTGCATCAGTTCATCCAGCTTAGGCTCCAGTATTATTTCCGTGCGGCGGTTTTGCGCCCTGCCTGTCACACTTTCGTTTGTTGCTACCGGTTCGTACTGGCTACGCCCGCTGGCTTTTATACGCGTAGGGTTCACAGAGTAATCTTTTATTAAAACCCTGGATATAGCAGTAGCACGTGCTACACTCAATGCCCAGTTATCAGGGTATAGTGTTGTTTTGATAGGTACACTATCCGTATGGCCTTCTACTTCCACGTTGATATCGGCATTTGTATTCAGTACACCTGCTACCTTAGCCAATGCATCTTTACCTTTCTGGTTCACCACCGCACTACCAGATGGAAACAGCAGGCTTTCCTGCATACTCACATATACTTTACCATTCTTCATGGTAACGGTTAGCTCGTTCGTATTAAAGCCCACCAACGCATCTGCTATCTTCTTACGCAGTGCTTCTGTATTGCGTTGTTGCGCCGTTATCAGCGATTGCAGTTGTTGTAGCCTGCGCTGCTGGTCCATTATCTGTTCCTTGCTGTTGCTTAGCTCACTGCTGGTCATATCATATACATTCTTCAGTATATCCATACTACCCGATAAGCGGCGAACAGTATCTCGCAGGTTTGTTACTTCTGTGTTCAGGGCATCATTACGGCGTATCAGGTCTGCATTGGCATTTCTTGCAGCTATATATTTTTTCTTAGCCACACACGATGGCAGCATGCAGGCCCCAACGGTTACAAGACTTAATGTAAGGAGTAAGTTTTTCATAAGATTCTCAATTTGGTAATCAGGAATTTTAAAAACCATGCCATCCTTTTGATGAAATCCAATGCTTACGGGTAAAGCCATCTAGGCAAAAACTTTGCTTCCAATAGTATTAAACACTAAAACAGTATTTTAGGAAACCTACTAACCCCTTTTAAAAACAAAAAAAGCCGCTCGATATGAGCGGCTTTTTAATTCCTAAGAAGAACTTACCTGTTATTCCAGAATACAATAACGTAGTTGTCATTGTCTTCGTAAACATCATAATTGCCTTTGGGTATAACTATGCCATTACTGGGGGTATCAGCAGCTGTGGCAAATACATTTCTCGACACGATAAATTTATTATCACTGCTGATAAAGATATTTTTCTCTCTACCCGGCGTATCTGTAGCTAATGAGCTTTTATATACAGCAACAATAAACTGGTTGTCATTATAAACCATTTCACCCAATGCCGTATGCGGGCCATTAATTCCCGTAGTAGGTGTATCCAGCAAACGATAACTGCATATACCAGCCTCATCCGTACGTACCTGGCGTCCCAATACATTTTCTACAACACCGAAATCCAACCAGCAGGGCCTGCCCTGAAATTCGATGCCCGCTATCATCCTTGAATTGGTGGCCTGTACATCAGAACCACTGGTAACGTAATTATGATTGGGCGATACCGCTTTTTGACTCTTATTACATGCGTATAGAATACTACAAGCGATAGTTGCTATAAGTAATATCTTCTTCATATAGATAGATTTAACTATGAATTTAGGTAAAATTTACTTATAAAGGTATTCAAAAAATTTGTATGAAAAAGCCGCTCTATTTGGAGCGGCTTTTATCAATACTATTCTTCTTCATCAAATTGTAGTACATCGCGGTTGGCCATCAGCAGTTCAAACTCTTCTCTGGAGCCTACTACCATGTCATCAAAGTCGCGCATACCGGTACCTGCTGGTATCAGGTTACCTGTAATAACGTTCTCTTTCAGGCCCATCAGTTCGTCAGATTTACCGTTGATAGCTGCCTGAGACAGTACTTTGGTAGTTTCCTGGAACGATGCTGCAGATATCCAGCTGTGTGTACCCAGCGATGCTTTTGTGATACCAAGTAGCAATGGAGCTGATGTAGCAGGGCTTGCATCCCGGTATTCCACCACTTTCTTATCTGCACGGCGCAGCATACTGTTTTCTTCACGTATTTCGCGCAGCGTAGCTATCTGGCCTGCATGCAGTTTGTCAGATTCTCCCGCTTCTGTTACTACCTTCTTGTCAAATATCCAGTCGTTTTCAACCATAAAGTCGAATTTATCAACGGTATCATCTTCAAGGAATTTAGTATCTCCCGGATCTACGATCGTTACTTTACGCATCATCTGGCGAACAATCACCTCGATGTGTTTATCGTTGATTTTCACACCCTGAAGGCGGTATACCTCTTGTATTTCATTAACCAGGTATTCCTGTACCGCAAACGGCCCCTTAATAGCTAAGATGTCGCCCGGTGTAGTAGCACCGTCAGAAAGAGATGTACCCGCTTTTACGAAGTCACCATCCTGCACCATGATGTGGCGTGTCAGTGGCACTAAGTATTTCTTAACCAGTCCTTCACGAGACTCAACGATGATCTCACGGTTACCGCGTTTCACGTTACCGAAAGCAACAACACCATCTATCTCTGCCACTACAGCAGGGTTACTTGGGTTACGTGCTTCAAACAGTTCTGTTACGCGTGGCAGACCACCCGTGATATCTCGGCTACGGCCCATCACACGTGGTATCTTAACGATAACCTGGCCATTGTTTACAGAATCGCCTGCAGATACAATGATGTGTGAACCTACCGGTAAGTTATATGATTTCTCTTCTTTGCCTTCTACTACAATAGAAGGGATTTTCGTTTTGTCTTTGGTTTCGATA
>CAMLKS010000355.1 GCA_946480675.1 uncultured Bacteroidota bacterium | reverse complement strand
GCTGACAGTACTGGATAGTATGCAGAATAACATCCGTAAGGAAATGTCTTCTTTAGGAAATGATGTAATATATGTAGGCCGCTGGCCGTGGATGGATGAAGGTGGTGAATATAAATGGTGGGAATTTTGGCGCAGGCGCAGCATGACACCGGTAGAATTGAAAGCTGTGCAAGATAATGTAGTAGATGCCCAGTATGCCACACTATGCTTTAATAAAGGTATTTCGGTAAAACACAACGATCAGGAACTGGAAGGCATAGGCGGATATGCGGTGACAGAGTTTTTTGATAAGGTACAAAATATAGATATAGCCCAGGGGCGCTATCTCAGTTCATCTGAACTGTCGGGTGGTAGTAATGCTGTAGTGTTAGGCCACGAAACCTATGTAGAATTATTTGGTGCTACCGATGCGATAGGGAAAACCGTATCCTTTCTGGGCAGGCAATTTCACGTAATAGGTGTACTGAAGAAAGTAGGGCAGAATATGGCAGGTTTCAATTTTGATAACTGTGTCATTTACTCATACTACACAGCCTCCGCACTTCTGGATACCCGCTCGTTCAATAATGACCCTGCGCTTATTATTAAAGTAGCCGATGGTAAAAACCCTGATGATGTAAAGTATGAGGTGGAAGGTGCATTGAGGAGGGTACGCAAGGTAAAACCCGGCCAGCCCAATGATTTTGCGATGAATCAATTAAGCCAGGTATCTGAAAGGCTGGATATAATATTCGCAAGTATCAATGTGATAGGTAGCATTATAGGCGGATTTTCATTGATAGTAGGTGCTTTTGGTATAGCCAATATCATGTTCGTAACGGTAAAGGAACGAACTAAACAGATAGGCCTGAAAAAAGCTGTAGGTGCCCGTTCGCGAAGTATACTCACCGAGTTCTTGATAGAGGCTGTTACGTTGTGCATAGCAGGCGGGCTGATTGGTATAGTAGTAGTGTTAGTATTAAGCCTGGCGCTTACGTATGGGGCCGATTTCCCGGTTACATTATCGTTGAAAAATTTCTCTTTGGGCGTAGGTATATCGGCATTAGTTGGCATACTTGCAGGCTTTATACCGGCGCGTACAGCATCAAGATTGAACCCTGTAGTAGCAATGCGCTCACACTAATTACATAAAAGGGCATGAAAAAAGAACCTGTTCTTATTTTAGACAAACAACATATAGATCACAAGCTGCAACGCATGGCTTACCAGGTATGGGAACATAACAGCAGTGAAACGGCCGTTACCCTGATTGGTATAGAAGGTAGCGGGCTGGCTGTTGCTAAAAACCTTGCAGCTCGTATCCAAAAGATAAGTCCTTTACAGGTGGAAGTACTCCCGATGAAGCTGAATAAGCGCAAACCACTGGAAGAAACGATCACTATTTCTCAAAACCTGACAGGCAAATCGGTAGTATTGGTAGACGATGTAGCGAATTCAGGGAAGACCCTGCTGTATGCCCTGCGTCCGGTGCTGGATTATAATACAGCTAAAATACTCATTGCAGTGTTGGTAGACCGTAAGCATAAAGCATTTCCCGTATCGCCCGATATAGTAGGGCATAGCATTGCTACCACACTGCAGGAACATATAGAAGTAGAAACAAGTGGTGATGAAATAACCGCAGCATATTTGCAATAGCGGTACTTTTACAAATAAATACAATACGTAGTTTTTTAAATGATAACACTAGTAATACACGGCGGAGCCGGAAATATTACTCCTGCTATGATGAATAGTGAGCAGGAGCGTGAATATGACAACGGATTGAATGCTGCATTAGATAAAGGTTACGAAATACTGAAGCAAGGTGGATCTTCTGTAGATGCGGTAGTAGCAGCCATTACGGAACTGGAAAACAACCCCATCTTCAATGCCGGCCGGGGGTCTGTATTTACCAAAAAAGGCCTGCATGAAATGGATGCAGCATTGATGAATGGTAAAACACTGGAAGCCGGTGCAGTGGCAGGTGTTCGTAATATCAAAAACCCGATAACACTGGCGCGTGAAGTAATGCTGCACTCCGGCCACGTATTCCTGAGTGGTAGTGGTGCGGCAGAATTCGCACTATCCCGTGGTATAGAGCAAGCTAAAGATGACTATTTCTTTAACAAGCAGCGCTACGAGCAATGGGTGAAGATACGTGACAGCGATTTTACCCAACTTGACCACGAAGGTGATAATCTGAAAGGGCCTGCAGCAGCTAATCCTGATTATAAATTTGGTACCGTAGGCGCTGTGGCTTGCGATGCACATGGCAATATTGCAGGAGGCACATCGACCGGTGGTATGACTAACAAGCGCTATGGCCGCATAGGCGATAGCCCGGTAATAGGTGCCGGTACCTATGCCAATAATAATACCTGCGCTATCTCTTGTACGGGCCATGGCGAGTTCTTTTTACGTGCGGTAGTAGCTTATGATGTATCGTGCCTTATGGAGTATAAAGGCCTGTCATTAAAAGAAGCTTGTGATGTGGTTGTGAAAAACAAGCTTGTGAAAATGGGCGGCGAAGGCGGACTGATAGCTGTTAATGCCAAGGGTGAGCATAACTTCTGCTTCAATTCCGCAGGTATGTATCGCGGTATGCGCAATAGCGAGGGGCATCAGGAAATAGCATACTATAAGTAAAAGGTGGCACACTTAAATTTTGATAGCATCCATGATCCGGATGCTTTTTTGTTTATACGTATGAAGAACTTCAAATGTATATATGGCTCATGTTATTTTGATTTTCAAGCCAAAATTAAATCTATTATGAATTATTAAATAAAAATGATGTTCTTTTATTTTGCCATATGATGACGCCTTAATAATTTCAGTATTCACCTTAAAAACAATTTTATCATGAAACAGAAGTTCTTAATGCTGGCATTATGTCTGTTCGCAACCATTGGTGCGAAAGCCCAGAATTTTGATGTGATCAACAATACTGGATGCACGATTTATTACCGCATTTATAATAATATACCCGGTGTATGTTTTAATAACACCTGGACGCCGGTACTAAATATACCACCGGGTCCTACCACAATAAATTATACACCTGCTACGCTTGGGTTTAGTGGCTCATTTGAATACTATAAAATAATTTTCAGCACTAACACAAATGGTTTAAATAGTCCCACTTGCCCTACACAGGGACAGGTGGGACAAAGCTGTGTACCTTTTCCCAGCTCATATACAGTAAGTGTGCCGGCAGGCTGTAGTACATGTAGTTCTATTACTGCTACGTGGGTAGATGTTGGTGGCAAT
>CAMLKS010000354.1 GCA_946480675.1 uncultured Bacteroidota bacterium | reverse complement strand
ATATGATTTGGAATAAAAACCCGCGGCATACAGCCTGAAGTGCACTGCATCTGTAACATTACGGAATGTGTATTGATAGGCTTGCTTTCCTGTCGATTGCATAGGTAACCTGTCATCACCCAGTGCTACATATACTTCTGCGGGCAGTGCATCACCTTCCATCATTACCTGTAAGGTAAAGTCGGCATTGCGCACCGCTTGCAAGCTGGTATTTTTCACTACGAAGCGAAACGGCGCCGGCTTTTCAAATGTCCTGGTAGGTTGCAGCAATCGCTCTGTTCCATCTTTAAATACATTAGGCGCCGCCACTAAAAGAAACACACCCGCCAGCAATACGGGTAGCAGGTATGGCAGGTATTTTTTGTTTTTGGAAAGATCTACGGCTCCGGTAAATGGCACTACAGATATTTGTGCAGCCTTCTGGTCTATACTGGCGGCTATCAGGTCGCGGCTGGTATAGCCATCATGCTGTTGGTTCAGTTGCAGAATGTTCAGCAGCTTATCACTCACCTCTGGGAAGTGTGTGCCGATGATACCCGCGGCCTGCTCGTGCGAAATGACATTGCCCAGCTTTCGCATATGCAGCAGCGGCAGTATGATGAACCATACTAATGCAGAAATGCCGCACAGTACAAATGCAGACACAATACCTACCTTCAGCCATGCCGGCAGGTAGAAGTAATATTCACCAATGGTAGCTATAAGTATATAGGCAATAACACAGGTAGATAATATCAGCGCCCCCCTCAACAATTGGTTAGCATAATACTTCCGTATAAATGCATCTAACCGCGATATGAGCAAATCATAATTGTTCATAAAATACCCTGATACGCAATATAACGGAATTTATGTTGCCTAAATCCTAAAAATAAGCCATATATGTACCTTTGCACCACAGACAGGATTTAAGACATGATGCTATTATACCCTGCGCATGCCGCAGAAGCTTTGGAGTTTAACAAGGTGGCCCAGTTATTGAAACTAAAATGCCGTACAGATGCCGCGCGCGAGCGCGTGGACACTTTACGTTTTCATACCCGTATAGAATATGTAGAAAAGGCACTGATGCAGACAAGGGAATTCAAATCGATACTGATGAGTGGCGACTATTTCCCGAACGATTTTACACGCAACATAGAAAAGGAATTAAAACTATTATCCATATCCGGTGCCGTGCTGGCCAGCGAGCAGTTATTATGGCTGCAGCAGCTGGCATTGTTGGTACGCGATGTACTCAACTGGTTTAAAAACCACGATAAGCTGTTCCCCAACCTGCAGGCACTTACCGAGAAGATAGAATACGAGAAAAAGATAAACGAAACCATTAGTTCGGTAATTGACGAAATGGGTAATGTGCGCGATAACGCTTCGCGAGAGTTGATGAGCATCCGTGCCGAACTGGCCAGCTCGAGGCAGGAGCTCCGCAAGATGTTTGAAAGCGTATTACGCAAGCTGAACAAACAGGGCTACCTGGCTGATATTGCCGAGGGCTTCCTTAATGGCAGGCGCGTGGTAGCTGTGTTTGCCGAGCATAAACGCATTGTAAAAGGTATCCATCATGGCGAAAGTGATTCGCAACGTACCGTTTTCATTGAGCCGGAGGAAACCATCGAACTGAACAACGAAGTAGCATCCCTTGAAAGGGCCGAAGCACGTGAGATACAGCGTATACTGGCGCAAACAACGGCTACCCTTTCCGGCTGGCATCCGCAGTTGGATTCTTATTATCATCTGAGCGGCCTCTACGATTTCATTCGTGCCAAGGCCATGCTGGCCATGGATATGCAGGCAGAAATGCCACGGCTGAGTCCGCACCCGCATGTAGACCTGATAAAAGCACAGCACCCATTACTGCTGCTGCACAATAACAGGGAAGGTAAACCCACCATACCCCTGTATATACAGCTGGATAAAAACAAACGCATACTGATAATAAGCGGCCCGAATGCAGGCGGTAAAACAGTATCGATGAAAACAGTGGGCTTGCTGCAACTGATGACACAAGCTGGTTTGCTGATACCCGCATCGCCCGATTCTGAGATAGGCATCTTCAAGCAGATGATGATACACATCGGCGATACGCAAAGTATAGAACACGAACTAAGTACCTACAGCGCCCACCTGCGCGATATGAAGTATTTCATGGACTTTGCCAATGGTAAAACGCTGTTCTTCATAGACGAACTGGGTAGTGGTTCCGACCCTAACCTGGGTGGTGCTTTTGCCGAGGCCATTGTGGAAGAGCTGGCTCGCAGGCATGCCCTCGGCATCATTACCACCCACTATCTCAACCTGAAAGTGATGGCGGGTAAAGTGCAAGGCATCCTGAACGGTGCTATGGCTTTTGATGAGGACAAGCTGGAACCTTTATACCAGCTCACCATCGGCAAGCCGGGTAGCTCTTACACCTTTGCCATCGCACAACGCAGCGGGCTGCCACAGCCTATTATAGACCGGGCAAGGCAACTGACAGAGCGCGGCCACTTCAAGCTGGATAAGATGCTGCACCAAACAGAGCAGCAATCGCAAAAGCTGGCAAACAAAGAGAAAGAACTGGACAAGCTGCTGAAGAAGAACAAGGAGCTGGAAAAAGACTTTGAACGCCTGATCGATAAAGAAGCCAAAGAGCAGCAGTACAATACGCTGAAGCTGCAAAACAAGATAAAGAAGGAAGAGCTGGATTACCTGCGCGATATGGAACGCAAGTTCAAGCAGATCATCCACGATTGGAAAAAGGCCGATAACAAAGGTGAAGTAATAACTGCTGCCGAAAATGTACTTTTCAAACGCAGGCAAGTAGCTGCCAACACAGCCATGGCGAAGAAAGCCGACAAGAACTATGATGTAGTGGGTGGTGAACCCAAACCGGGAGACATGGTGCGCAATAAAGACAACCACCAGGTAGGTAAACTAACCGAGATACGCGGCAAGAAAGCTATTGTTACTATTGGGCAGATGCCATTCAATGTAACGCTGGATGAGTGGGTGGTAGTAAAGAAGAAAGAACAGCCGCAAGGGAAGAAGAAGAAATAAGCGATTCAATTGAATCGCTTATTTCTTTCAGCTCATTTCCCTCACCAGACTACCCAGTTTTTTTAAAGCCCTTTCTACCTGCGGTGTCCATTGCATGCCGTAGCTCAGGCGCATACAGTTGCGGTAGCGGTCTTGCAGGGTAAACATACTGCCGGGGGCAATACTTATTTTGTGCAGCATCGCCTCTTGATACAATTGGTAGGTGTCTATATGCTTATCCAGTTC
>CAMLKS010000353.1 GCA_946480675.1 uncultured Bacteroidota bacterium | reverse complement strand
AGCCCGGTACCAGGCCACCACCCAGCACACGATTCAGCTCGCTATCGGGCGTTATCATGCGGGGCTGCTCCTGCGTTACCAGTTCATTTATCTTATGTGCTTTGCGTTGTTCTTTGTCAGCATCGTCATCCCATCCCGCAGCAGGCTTTTGTTTATCATCGCGCTGCACTATTTCTTCTACAAAAGAATTCCATGCACCACACGAAGGGCATTTACCCGTCCATTTAGGTGTTTCATATCCACATTGCTGACAGAAAAAAGCTGATTTAGTTTTTGCCATTGTAACGGCTAAGATAGAAGAAAAGAAAAAGAGCCACTGGAGGAATCCGGCAGCTCTTACTTACTAACCCATTAAATTCACAACTTGATACAAATGTAACATTCCCCCTGAAAGTAAAAAAATGGATTTGAAGGCCATGCTATTTGTTTTTTAGATATAATGATTTAAATAAATGTTATATAATCATATTCTAGCTGATTATCAGTCGATTAATAAACATAGAAATATTTATCGTGGGTAAATAGATAATTCTTATTCAGAATTTAACATTATAAAAATAAAAATCACATGTGTTAAATGCATAATTTATAATACGTCTATAGAGATAATTCACTTTTTATATGGATGGCACGGTGTATTTTGCAGGGATTAAATAAACAACTGAAATGAGCGAGACATTCACAAGAATAGAAAAGATAAAGAGAACGTTTTTACCCGAAGATTTTAAAGTAACAACATGGGATGCCTTGCAGCCATATTTTGAAAAACTAGTAAGTGAACCCATCAATAATAAAACAGAACTGGAAGCATGGCTGCACAACATCAGTGAGTTGGAAGCAGTGATAAGTGAAGACGCATGCTGGCGACAAATAAACATGACCTGCGACACTACAAACGAAGCATTTGAAAAAGCATTCACTTACTTCTGCGTAGAGATAGAGCCAAAAATGAAACCATACTTTTTTGAGCTGAACAAAAAGCTACTGGCATCACCATATACTAAAGAGCTGGACCCTGCTGCTTACTTCCCCTACCTGCGCAGTGTGGAAAATGCCGTACAGTTATATAGGGAAGAGAATGTACCAATACAATCAGAACTGAGCCTGCTGGCACAGCAATACGGTGTTATATCGGGCAAGATGACCATCACGCACGATGATAAGGAATATACCCTGCAGCAAGCTGCCCGCTTCCTGCAAAATCCCGATAGGGAACTACGCGAAACTATCTTCCGCAAAATATCAGCACGCCGCCTGCAGGATAAAGATGAGCTGAACAAACTATTCAACCAACTGCTGGAAAAACGCCAGCAGGTAGCAAAGAATGCTGGCTTTGATAATTATCGCGACTATAAATTCCGAGAACTGGGCCGTTTCGATTACACACCGGAAGATTGCTTTGCCTTTCATAATGCCGTGCGCGAGCATATACTGCCCCTGCACAAAATGCTGGTAGAAGCCCGCAAGAAAAAACTGGGACTGGATGTGATGCGCCCATGGGATGGTGATGCCGAACCGGTAGGTACGGAACCGTTGCACCCGTTTGAAACCGGCAAGCAACTATCAGATAAAGCGATTGAAGTTTTCAACAGGCTGGGGGGGTATTTCAGCGGCTGTCTCAATACGATGGTGAGCATGAACCGCATGGACCTGGAAAGCCGTATAGGCAAAGCACCGGGTGGCTACAACTGCCCGCTGGCCGAAACAGGCGTACCATTTATATTTATGAATGCAGCAGGCACGGTGAACGATGTCATCACGATGATGCATGAAGGCGGTCATGCGGTACATTCATTCCTTTCTCACGATCTGCCGTTGTCTTCATTCAAGGAATACCCAATGGAAATAGCCGAACTGGCCAGCATGAGCATGGAGCTATTTTCTATGGAACACTGGGATGTTTTCTTTAGCGATAAAAACGAACTGCACCGCGCGCAACTGGAAGAACTGGAACGTGTAATAAGCGTACTACCATGGATAGCTACCATAGATAAATATCAACACTGGCTGTATACTAATCCGGGGCACACAAACGAAGAACGTGAGGCAGAGTGGATGAAGATACTGAATGAATTTTCTACCGGTGTAACAGACTGGAGTGGATTTGAAGAATACCGTGCCCACTTCTGGCAAAAACAACTGCACTTGTATGAAGTACCATTCTATTATATAGAATACGGTATCGCGCAACTGGGGGCGATAGCCATGTGGCGCCAATACCGTGGCAATAAAGAGCAGGCGCTTGAGAATTATAAAAAAGCACTGAGCCTGGGCTATACCAAAACGCTGAAAGAGCTATATGCAACTGCGGGTATCAAATTCGATTTCTCACCTGCCTATGTAGCAGAACTGGGCAATTTTGTGAAAGAGCGCCTGCACGAGATGGGTGTGTAATCAACTAATCAAATGAAAAGGGCTGCTTCATGAAGCAGCCCTTTTCTTATTCAAATAAGTAACCCGCTTTCTCCAGGCTATCGGGTTTACCTACATCTATAAATATATTACCTGTGTGATTATAACCGCGAATGATGTTTTCACGGGCATTGTGCAAGTATAGGTCTATGATGGAGAACTTGCCTTTGAAGGGGATATCCAGCATACGATTGCTGAGTACCTGTATACCACTGAAAGCCAGCGGTTGCATTTCTAATACTTCTCTTACTATCTTTTGTTCACCCGTATTGTTGTTTGTCCAGCCGCAAAGCATCATGTGTTCATCAAACAGCAACTGACGGGATGATGCACGCTTCATTACAGCCAGTGTAGCCATCGCATCACTTGCAGTATGCGCTTCTATCATCTTGTTAAGGTCCAGATTGGTGAGCACATCTACATTCATCACCACGAAGTTATCTTCATGCTCAAAGTAAGGAGCAGCTTTTTTTAATCCGCCACCTGTTTCCAGCACTTCATCCCGCTCGTCCGATATTGTTACCCAGCTACCAAAACCATTACTATCATTCAGCACCTGTATTATTTGGTCGGCAAAGTGATGTACGTTTACTATCACATCTTCTATACCAAAGCGTTGCAGGTAGCGTATATTATGTTCCAGCAGGGTTTTACCATTCACCTCTGCCAGTGCCTTGGGGTGTTTATCTGTAAAAGGTTTCAGCCTTGTGCCCAGGCCGGCTGCAAAAAGCATTGCTTTCATGTGGGTGAAATTAGTCAATTCGTCCATTTGACAATTATTCAATTATCCTTAATTGTGCTGCAGGCTTAAAAATTATCATTAACGAATTGCCAAATTGCCGAATTATCG
>CAMLKS010000352.1 GCA_946480675.1 uncultured Bacteroidota bacterium | reverse complement strand
AGATCTTATGATTCTTGCCGGGAATGTAGCGCTTGAATCGATGGGCTTTAAAACATTTGGGTTTGCCGGTGGACGCGCTGATACATGGGAAGCTGATGAAGCCGCTTATTGGGGAAGTGAAACAACGTGGCTAGGTGGAGATATACGTTATAATCACGGCTCTGAAGGCGTAGACAAAGCTGGTGGTGTTGTATCATCAGATGATGATGCAGATGGCGACAAACATTCACGTAAGCTGGAAAACCCATTGGCTGCCGTACAAATGGGCCTGATATATGTGAACCCCGAAGGGCCGGATGGCAACCCCGACCCTATTGCTGCGGCAAAGGATATACGCGATACATTTGGCCGTATGGCCATGAATGATGAAGAGACAGTAGCATTAATAGCAGGTGGGCACACATTTGGCAAAACGCATGGTGCCGCACCATCCACACATGTAGGTAAAGAACCGGAAGCTGTAGACCTTGAATACCAGGGCTTTGGCTGGAACAACAGCTACGGTAGTGGTAAAGGAGCTGACACCATTACCAGCGGCCTTGAAGTAACGTGGACTAAAACGCCTACACAGTGGAGCAATAACTTTTTCGAAAACCTGTTTGGCTTTGAATGGGAACTTACTAAAAGTCCGGCAGGTGCCCATCAGTGGGTAGCAAAAAATGCAGAAGCCATTATCCCTGATGCATATGATAAGTCAAAGAAGCATTTGCCAACTATGCTTACCACTGACCTTTCTTTAAGGTTTGACCCTGCCTATGAAAAGATTTCACGCCGCTTTCTTGAAAATCCGGACCAGTTTGCAGATGCATTTGCGCGTGCATGGTTTAAACTGACGCATCGTGATATGGGGCCAAGAACACGTTACCTGGGCCCGGATGTACCTACGGAAGAACTAATCTGGCAAGACCCTATACCCGTAGTAAATCATCCGTTGGTGGATAACAATGATATCGCAGCTTTAAAGGCAACCATTTTAGAGTCTGGCCTTACAGTACCCGAATTGGTATCTACTGCCTGGGCATCAGCATCTACTTTTCGCGGTAGTGATAAACGTGGTGGCGCCAATGGCGCACGTATACGCCTTGCACCTCAAAGGTACTGGCAGGTTAACAACCCATCACAACTGGATAAAGTGCTGAATACATTGGAAAGCATCCAGAAAAAATTCAATGATGCACAAACAAATGGTAAGAAAATATCACTGGCAGACCTCATTGTATTAGCGGGGTGTGCTGCAGTAGAAAAGACAGCTAAAGATGGGGGACATACTATTACTGTTCCATTTACAGCAGGCCGCATGGATGCTTCACAAGAGCAAACAGAAGTTGAATCATTCGGATATCTGGAACCTGCTGCTGATGGTTTCCGTAACTATCGCAAGACTAAGTATGCCGTGCTGACAGAAGCACTACTTATAGATAAAGCAAATCTGCTGACCCTCACTGCACCTGAAATGACCGTGCTGGTAGGCGGTATGCGCGCATTAAATGCCAACTATGATGGCTCTGCACATGGGGTATTCACCCGTCGTCCCGGGCAGCTGACAAATGATTTCTTCGTAAACCTACTGGATATGGGCACTGTGTGGAAAGCCGCAAGCGAAGACAGAGAAATATTTGAAGGTACTGATCGCAAAACAGGCGAAGCCAGGTGGACGGCCACACGTGCCGACCTTGTGTTCGGTTCTAACGCCGAGCTGAGAGCTATAGCTGAAATATATGGCAGCGTTGATGGACAAGATAAATTCATAAAAGACTTTGTAGCTGCCTGGAATAAAGTAATGAATCTCGACAGGTTCGACCTGAAATAAGAAGACAATAGGAACAATAAAAAAGCAGGCAAATTTGCCTGCTTTTTTTATTACATAGTTAACTCATCATCGGTGTCTTTAGCAAAACCGATGTACATATATTCATTGACAAATTCAGTGCCTATACTTTCCAGCGCTGATTTAAGGCCGGCTTTTTCTTCAGCTAAGGCGTGATCGGCAACAAGTGCCTCAACTTTATGATTCAATTTCTCCTTTAGCAGCTTTAAATTGGCATTAAACATTTTCAACCTATCCAGCCTGCTATTCAACACATGATATTTGTCATATTCTTTCAACTCATTCGTATACTCAACAATTATTTGACGGGCATATTCTCTAAATAAGAGAACTGTCGGTTCAATAGACATTTTTGATTAGTATTTAGCAATAAACAAATGAATACTGCAGGGATGCAATACTCTCATTTTTTATATCATCAGCTAAATACTATAGGCGGGCCCCGTTGCTTTATTTGGTTGTGTACATCACAATACAGGAAGAAAGTACTCGGAATCTTAATAACGGTAACACAAAAGAACGTAGGCTTATTCTCTTCTAAAGAAAGGGAAGGGAGATCAAACCTCACTTCACTCCCTTTGTACTTTTTTATTTTATACTTCCTGGCTATAACAACAGATTTTGCTTTAACCTGATGCTGTTTTGCAGAAGTTATAGAAGTACCGGTATAAACGAAGTACCGGTATGATTGTGCAGGTATCTGCCCTGTCAAAAAGTATATGACAAGCAATAACCCCGTTACAAATATCCAGTTTCTTTTACCCATTAATTTTTATTCCGTTCTGCTACAAGCGCTTTTTCGGTATAAGGCAATATAATTGTAAATGTAGCGCCTTCGTTAGGAATACCCGACGCATAAATATGTCCTTTATGCTTTTCTACTATTTTTTTACAAATCGACAACCCGATACCCGTACCTTCAAATTGGTCGGTTGTGTGTAGGCGTTTGAAAATCATAAATATCTGATCCAGGTATTTTTCTTCAAAGCCAATACCATTATCCTTAATTGTTAACTTATAAAAATTATCTTCATACTGATCGTAGCTCATCCCCTGTATATACATGCCCTTAGTCTTCTCGCACATGATGTTTATCTCGGGGGGAACATCCTCACGACTAAACTTCAGCGCATTAGAAAGCAGATTTTGAAATAGCTGGCTAAACTGATCGGGAATAACCTTTACTACCGGCAGTTTGCTGCAATATACCTTAGCTTTCTTTTGATTGATGTTTACTTCCAAGTCGGATAGTACGGTATGCACTACTTCATTTAAGTCGGTCATTACAAAATCACGGGTATCATCCGCTACGCTCGAAAATTTTAAGAGGTTGCGTATCAAAGCCTGCATGCGTCCGGAAGCAATGGTCATACGTTCGAGAAAATAAGTTCCTTCATCACCCAGTACTGCGCCGTATTTTTCCTTCAACCTGTCACC
>CAMLKS010000351.1 GCA_946480675.1 uncultured Bacteroidota bacterium | reverse complement strand
AAATGATTGAATATGGTACAAACGTAGTTGGTGGTGTTACACCGGGTAAAGGTGGCACCAAACACCTGGACCGTCCTGTTTTCAACACAGTAAAAGATGCAGTAGATGGTACCGGTGCCGATGTATCGATCATTTTCGTTCCGCCTGCATTCGCAGCCGATGCGATTATGGAAGCTGCTGACGCGGGCGTAAAAGTTATTATCTGTATTACAGAAGGTATTCCCGTGCAGGATATGATAAAAGCACGCGATTATATAAGGGGTAAAGACAGCCGCCTGATAGGCCCTAACTGCCCTGGTGTTATCACCGCAGGTGAGGCTAAAGTTGGCATCATGCCGGGCTTTATATTCAAACCGGGCCGCATAGGCATCGTATCTAAATCCGGTACGCTGACTTATGAAGCTGCCGACCAGGTAGTGAAAGCTGGTTTGGGTATCTCTACAGCTATCGGTATCGGTGGCGACCCAATTATCGGTACTACTACCAAAGAAGCGGTAGAACTACTGATGAACGACCCTGAAACGGATGGTATCATCATGATAGGTGAAATAGGTGGTGGCATGGAAGCTGAGGCTGCTATGTGGCTGAAAGATAACATGCGCAAACCGGTTGTAGGTTTCATCGCCGGCCAGACAGCGCCTCCAGGCCGCCGTATGGGCCACGCAGGTGCCATCATTGGCGGTGCCGATGATACAGCTGCTGCTAAGATGAAAATAATGAGCGAATGCGGCATCAACGTGGTAGCAAGCCCTGCCGATATAGGAAAAACAATGGCAGAAGCTATGGCATCAAGCCTGGCTACCGCTTAATAATATTAGAAACACACAATCGAAAGGCCGCCATATGGCGGCCTTATTAGTATTATATATTAATCTAAACAAATACGAATGCCGGCTACTATAGGCATGTAAAAAACGTTACCACCTAATGCACCCGCACCGGAGCCCCATCTGCAGCCTCCTTCTATATGCAGTGCAATGGCATCACTTACATAACCTACATAACCTATTTGTCCTCCTGCCACAACAGCAGTACGGAAATAATAACCCACACATACACCTGGATAGAAATACGAACGGCGAGCCCCTATCGGGAAATTGGCACCACAACCCAAGCCGATATCTTTCCGGAAAATGGAAGAAACGTATTCTGCATGTCCAAACAATTGTAAATGTTTTTCAGTTCTCGATGATAATGATATTCTCTCTATAGACCCGTCCCCATATTCTATCGGGCAGTAACCAATATCAAAACCCAGTTCTACCATCTTAGGTGGATGATGTTGTTTTTTCTCTTTCTTAGGCTTAGGCTTGGGTGTGTAAGGCTCCCGTCTTTGTATTTGTGCTGTTGAAGTAAGGGTAGCTGCTAACAGCAATAGTAGTAATGAGTATTTCATAGGTCGAGTAACAGGCAGTTGTTTATCAAGCCATAAATATAGACATCAAAAGCTGGATTTAAAATCACACATCGTTGTATGTGTCAATAACCTACGCTACTACATCATCTCAATAATTCCCATTATTGAAACTGCTTTTTCTATTTCTGTAAATGCCCATATCACCTCGTAGGTAGTTTTGCGACGCAAAAAAATCATACTCAACCATAATGAAGAAGACCGGAATTAGTTTATGCTTACTGTTGTGTGGCTTTGCAGGCTTTGCACAATCAGGCAACATCAAAGGATCAGTAAAAACATCTGACGGCCAGCCCGCCGAAAACATTACTATATCGGTAAAAGGCGAAAACATCAGCACTACTGCAGATAGAAAAGGAAATTATCTATTGAAAGGTATTGAGCCGGGTACCTATACGCTGGTAATATCAGCGGCAGGCATCAAAAATGAAGAAAGAGAAATATCTGTTAGCGAAGACGGTACAGCCACGCTGGATGTGATTCTTTCCGAAAACGCTAAAAGGCTACAGGAAGTAGTGGTAACCAGCGCTGCCAACCGATATAAAGAAAACAATACATCAAGCAGCCTTCGCCTGGTAACACCACTCATAGAACTGCCTCAGAATATACAGGTGGTAAACCAGCAAATGCTGGCCGACCAGCAGGTGATAAGCATGAGCGATGGTTTGGTACGCAATGTGAGCGGTCTGGTGCGTATGGAGCACTGGGGTGATATGTACACAAACATCTCTGCCCGCGGTTCGCAGATACAGGCATTCCGCAATGGCTTCAACGTGGTAAACTCTTACTGGGGCCCACTTACAGAAGACATGAGCTTCGTTGAGAACATCGAATTTGTAAAAGGCCCTGCCGGCTTTATGATGGCCAATGGCGACCCGAGCGGTATGTACAATGTGGTAACCAAAAAACCTACAGGCGTAAACAAAGGTGAAGTAACATTGACTATGGGCAGCTTCAACTTATATCGCGCCGCGCTGGACCTGGATGGCAAACTGAGCAAAGATGGCCGTCTGCTATACAGGCTGAATGTAGCAGCACAGAATAAAAACTCGCACCGCCCAAATGAGTATAACGACCGCTATACCATAGCACCGGTTATATCTTACCAGATAGATAACAAAACAAAACTGACACTGGAATATACTTATCAACGTGCTAACATGAGCGATGTTGGTTCTTTCTACGTATTCGGCCCTTCTGGTTATGCTACTTATGATGTTGGCGCTACACAATTGCCAGCTGGCCTTGCCGGTACTAAGATCAATGACCACAGCACGTATATCAACCTGCAGCACAATATCAATCGTAACTGGAAAATAACAGCACAGGCATCTCATTTCAGGTACAACCAGGTAGGTAGCTCTATGTGGCCCAGCGTTGTAAATCCTGATGGCACTATGATACGCAGTGTGGGTATCTGGGATTCAAAAAGCCAGATGACCATGGGCCAGGTATTTGTAAATGGTGATGTGAAGACTGGCCCAATCCGCCATCGTATACTGGCCGGCATAGATATGAGCAATAAGAAATACATAGCCGACTGGGGACAATCGCACCTGCTGGATGACTCAGCTCACCTGTTCAACCCACGCACACCGTACCTGGACGTGCCGGCAACAGGCTATCCCGTATTCGACCGCGAAACACCGCTGGAAGAAAGGGCACAAGCTGTAGGTGGTATACAAGACCAGACTTATACGGCTTTCTATGCACAAGATGAATTGGGCTTCTTTAACAACATGGTAAGACTAACACTGGCCGGCCGTTATACAGACCTGAGGCAATCATATTACGGTGCCGACTCTGCACAACACTTTACACCACGTGTAGGCCTTAGCGTTTCTGTAGACGAGCATACATCTGTTTACGGTCTGTACGATC
>CAMLKS010000350.1 GCA_946480675.1 uncultured Bacteroidota bacterium | reverse complement strand
GAGATAAAGGATACTTGGTTACTTGCTCCATATTAAGCTTATTTTGCTATCTTAGGACAAACTTACCCGAACATGAAATTACTTATAAACACCGCCCTATGCCTTGCACTATTGCCCTTGGGGGTTAAAGCTATCGATAAAACAGAAATGGCTGCCAACGCAGGCTTTATAGCCAACAAGGGCCAGATAACCGACCAGTATAACCGCCCGCGAAAAGATATAGATTATAAAATGGCCGCAGCAGGGGTAACCCTGTATATAGGCAACGGGCAGCTGCACTACCAATGGCACCGCCCCCACGCAGCGCCTGAAAAAGGCAAGCCCGCCCCTGCAAAAGCGGCAGGCAGGGATACTATATACCGCATGGATGTGGAACTGGTGGGTGCTGATAAAAATGCCATAGCCATAGCGGAAGCCCCACATAGCTATACCGAAAACTACTACCGGCCCCAGTGCCCCAATGGCATAACGGCGGGCAGCTATGGCAGGATAACCTATAAGGATGTGTACCCGAATATAGACTGGGTGCTGTATACACAGGTAGAAAACGGGGTGCCTGCGCTGAAGTATGACTTTGTAGTGCGGCCGGGGGGCGATCCGGCCCGTATACAGCTGCGCTATGCCGGGGCTACACAGTTGCAACTGCAAGGCGGCGCCTGCGTAGCCACCACGCCTATGGGCAGCATAGCCGAGTCTGCACCCTATAGCTATATAGCATGCAGCGGTGAAAAAGTAGCATCGGCCTACCGGCTGCAAAATAATACCTTATCGTTCAGCATAGCTGCAGATATACCGCCAACAGCTACGCTGGTGATAGACCCGACCCTGAAATGGGCTACCTATTATGGTGGCAGCGGTACAGAATATGTTAGCACCATTGCAACCGATACGGCCGGGGCTTTGTACCTGGCAGGTACAACAGCCAGCAGTAGTAACATAGCTACTACAGGTGCTTACCAAACTACAATTGCAGGCAATTACGACGGCTGTTTGGCAAAATTCAGTATAGATGGTGTGCAACAATGGGCCACGTATTATGGCGGTACCAACCAGGACTATTTTTGGGGAGTTGCTACAGATGCATCCGGAGATGTATACGTAACCGGCAGCTGCGGTAGTGCCGGGCTTGCTACTACGGGTGCACACCAAACCACTATTGCAGGTAGTGGGGATGCATTGATCGTCAAATTCAACAATAGCGGCGCGCGGCAATGGGCTACCTATTTTGGTGTAGCAACCGATGAAGTCGCCCAGGTTGTAGCTTGTGCCGGTACGGATGTATATATAGGCGGTAGCGTAGAATATAGCAGCAGCGGACTGGCTACTACCGGGGCTTACCAAACGGTGGCAGGAGGACTGGCCGCCGGAGAAAATGGCTTCCTGGCGAAATTTACCAGTGCCGGTAGCCGTTCCTGGTGTACTTATTTTAACGGCAACATATTTTCTGCCGCCACCGATGTGGCCGGCAATGTATATATAGCGGGGCAAACATGGTCGTCATTGGGCATTGCCAGCACAGGCGCCCATATGACTACATTTAGCGGTACAAATCCGGACGGCTTCCTGGTGAAATTCAACAGTAGCGGCAGCCGCTTGTGGGGTACTTATTATGGGGGCAGTGGCCATGAGTGGGTTGACGGCATAGCCTGCGATTTTGGTAACGGTGTGTACATAACAGGTGCTACTACTAGCACCAGTGGCATATCTACCCCGGCAAGTTTCAAGCCATCGCCCACACTTCCGTGGTATGGCGAAGGATTTATTGTGAAATTTGATGACGCTGGTACCCGCCAGTGGGGCACTTACTATGGTGGCTCCGCAATTTTGGTTAACACTATTACTAGAGTAGAAGGTATTACTTGCGACCCGCGTGGTAATTTATACATTACAGGCGTAACCGGTACTTCAGATGGTATATGTACCCCTGATGCATACAAAAGCATTCTGACAGGATATAGAGATGCATTTATTGGTATATTAGACGCAAATGGCATGCAGCAATACGGCAGCCTTTTTGGTGGTAATGATGATGATGGAGGGCTAGGTGTCGGCGCCTTTACGAACGATATAGTGTATAGTAAAGGAAGGGTTACTTTTTGCGGGCTCACCACAAGTACCAGTGGTTTAGCCACTACTTCCGCACACCAGACCAGCTACGGCGGCAGCAGGGATATGTTCATGGCGCAATTTGATACCGATACTTTTCTATATATCAACCAGCCCTTTACCGATGTGCTGGTATGCGGCGGCGATACGCTGGATATTCCTTATGGTGTAACTCAACCCTTCCGCAGCGGCAATACCTTCAGTATAGAGTTATCTAACAGTAGCGGCAGTTTTGCCAGTCCTACCTTGCTGGGTAGCGTCAGTGCGCAAACAGGCGGCACATTTCACTATGTAGTGCCTACCGGAATAACAGCTGGCACCGGCTACCGCGTAAGGGTACGTTCGAGCGCGCCGCTGGATACGGCCTATGAAATAGCAGATATAACACTGCGGCCAAGGCCTGTAGTAACGGCAGGCAGCAATGCACCTATATGCAGCGGCAACCCACTGAGCCTGTTTGCTACCAGCAGCCTGACAGGGGCTACCTGGGCCTGGACAGGACCTGCAGGTTTCAGCAGTACAGGCAGCAGCAGTGTGACACGGTCGGCAGTGCAGGTTTCTCACAGCGGCAACTATATAGTGAGTGCCACAGTGAATGGCTGCATCGGTACGGATACGGTAAGCGTAACCGTAAACCAGACGCCTGAACTGACATCGGCCACCAGCAACAGCCCGGTATGTGCCAATGGTAATATAGAACTGAATGCTACCGGCAATACGCCGGGAACGGCATGGAGCTGGAGCGGCCCCGGAGGTTTTACAGCAGCCGTGCAGGATACTACGCTGGTAAGTGTACCCGTAAGCGTAAGCGGTACGTATACCGTTACTGCCACGCTGGGTAGCTGCAGCGCCAAAATAGATGTGCCGGTAACCGTAGTGCCGGGCCCAACGGTAGCCATTTACCCCAGCCCTAATGATAGTATCTGTACGGGGGCATCGGTGTCCTTTGTGGCAGTGCCTACCAACCCCGGAGTGGCGCCACAATACCAGTGGATGCTGAACAACAATCCGGTAGCTGGTGCTACAGGTACCCGCTATACTCCTTCATCCATTGCTACGGGAGACGAGGTGAAAGTTGTACTGACACCGGGTGTGGGTGCCGCCTGTGCTACGATAGTAAACAGTAATGCCATACCCATGACGGTATTGCCCTACCTGGCCCCTGCGGTAAGCATGACGGCCAGTGACGAT
>CAMLKS010000349.1 GCA_946480675.1 uncultured Bacteroidota bacterium | reverse complement strand
AGGAGCTATGCCTTTTCGGATATTTAGCAGGTCTTTCTGCAACTGATACATCAAAGCATCTTCGCCAATGTAGCAATTGTATTCCTTGCCATCCGCAGCTATCACTTCGATAGGCGCTATCACAGCAGCCGTTCCAGCACCAAAGGCTTCCACACGTTTGCCACTTTTCAGTGCTTCTATGATCTCTTTGTAGCGAACCGGCCTTTCTTCTGTAGTAATACCTTTCTCCCTGGCTAAAGTTAATAAAGAATCGCGTGTTACACCATCCAGGATGCTACCTGATAATGGTGGTGTTATTAGCTTGCCATCTATGCAGAACATGATATTCATGGTGCCCGATTCTTCGAAGAACTCATGCGTTTTGCTATCGGTCCAAAGCACCTGGTCGTAACCCGCTTCGCGTGCCAGTTGTGTAGGATAGAAGGATCCCCCATAGTTGCCACCGCATTTGGCAAAGCCCGTGCCGCCATCTGCAGCGCGTACATATTTATCTTCCACCTTTACTTTCAGTGGCTTAGCATAGTATTGGTAGGCCGGCGTACATACAATCATGAACAGATACTCATCTGATATTTTTACACCCAGCCTGCTTTCAGTGGCTATCATGAACGGGCGGATGTATAAAGAACCATCCATTTCACTGGGTACCCAACTGCCATCGAGCTGCACCAGTTGGTGGAGTGCTTCCATAAACAGGCCTTTAGGTACCTGCGGCATACACATCCGTTCCAGTGATTTGTTGAAGCGTTGATAGTGCTTCTCAGGCCTGAAGATATTGATGTGCCCATCATTCATTGCAAATGCCTTCATGCCTTCAAACACCGTTTGGCCATAATGCAGACATAAAGCTATGGGGCTCATGGTAAGATCGGCAAAGGGTACGATGCGGCTGTTCTGCCACCTGCCATCGCGGTATTCGGAAACAAACATGTGCTCCGTAGGTTGCTGGCCAAATGGGATAGACTTTGTGTCTTTAACAGCTCTTTCAGGTTGCGCTGAAATTGAGATTGAGTACTCCATAATAAATGGTTTTTATTATTATTCTACTTCAGGAATGGTTTGCATTGCTGCTTTCTCCTCCTGTTTTTCTTTATGTTGTTTGCGATAACCCTGGTTGACCATAAACACGCCCAGCATGATGGTAACAAAAGATAGCGCGGTGAACCATGTTAGTTGCTCATTGAGTAACAGATAGCCGAGTATAACAGCCACCAGTGGGTTGACATAAGCATAGAGCGAAACGATGCCAACGGGTAATTCTTTCAGCGTGTACATATAAGCTGTATAGGCCATTACAGAGCCAAACACTATAAGATATGCCAGCGACCAAATAACATCAGGATGGAAAAATTCCATTTTGCTATAGTCATCGGCCATAGGGCTTATGATATACAGGAAAGCACCCCCTATTAATAGTTGCAGTCCTGAATTGAAGATGGGGTTTACTTTAGAACTGCCTTTCTTATTATATACACTGCCTATGGCCCAACTAGTTGTGGCTACAAAAATGCAAACGATGCCGGATAAATAAGAAGGATTGCTGAAATCGGAAATGTTATCACGGAATATAAGTCCTACACCGGTGAAGCCGATAAGCATGCCCAGTGCGATAGGCAGGTTTATCTTTTCTCTTTTTGATGAAGATAAGTTGATGATGACTGTGACAATAGGCATCAGGGAGCATATCAATGCAGCTACGCCGCTGGGTACATAACGTTCGCCCCAGGAAACCAGGCCATTGCCTAATGTAATGAGCAGGAAACCAACGATACCCTGATGGATGATGTTTTTTCGTGACAGATCGACCTTGCGGCTTATAATGAGGCCGATGGCCATGATGATGACTGCAGAAACCGTTTGCCGTATAGCTGCAAATAGGAATGCCGGGTAGTGCATGACGGCTACCCTAAGTGCCAGGTAAGTAGTACCCCATACGATACATATGAATATAAGCGCGAGGTATGCTTTGGTGTGATTCTTCATATTGGTGTGGTGCCAAGTTCTTTAATAAATCCACTGCAAAAATGAGATTATTGGTGTGAACAAAACAGATACAATTTTCGTAATTTCGACCATAACAGTTTGAAATGGTATGAAAAAATTGTTAAAAGGAAAGGCAGAGCACTTGTACCTGCATGTATCTGAAAACATAGAACGGCAGATAATGGACAAGGTGCTGAATATAGGTGATAAGTTGCCATCGGTGCGCATCCTGAGCAAGCAACATGGTATTAGTGTGAGCACTACGCTACAGGCCTATTACCATTTGGAAGGCAAGGGCCTGATAGAATCAAGACCGCAGAGCGGGTATTATGTGTGTTATAACCCATCGCGTTTTCCGAAGCCATTGGAGAAGAGTAACCCTGCGCTGACGCTGAAGAATAAGAATGTGGAAGCCATCATCTCGGAAGTATATGATGACTTTGTGATGCCGGGCGTTACGAAATTTTCGTTGGGTGTGCCGGCACCTGAGATATTGCCACTAGCTAAATTGAATAAGGCAATGGTGCAGGCATTGCGTGAGTTGCCTGCCAATGGAACGTCTTACGAGCATGTGCAGGGTAATACTTTATTGCGCACGCAGGTAGCACAGTGGACAAGGCAGTGGGGCAGTGAAATAACGGCAGATGATATTGTATCTACGGCGGGGTGTATGAATGCCATATCGTATTGCCTGATGGCGATAACCAAACCGGGCGATACCATAGCGGTAGAAAGCCCGGTGTATTTTGGTACGCTACGTTTTGCACAAAGTATAGGCATAAAAGTAATAGAGCTGCCTACCGACCCGCATACGGGTGTAGACCCCGATGATGTAAAGCGTGCGCTGCAAAAGCATAATATAAAGGCTTGCTTCTTTGTAACTAACTTCAGCAACCCGCTGGGCTATTGCATGCCCGATGAGCAGAAGGAAGCATTGGTAAAGCTACTATCGATGCACGGTGTGCCGCTTATAGAAGACGACCTGTATGGTGATATATACTTTGGCCAACAAAGACCGCGGCCATGCAAGAGCTTTGATGAAGAAGGCAATGTGCTGTGGTGCAGCTCTGTATCTAAAACACTGGCGCCGGGTTATAGGGTAGGTTGGGTAGCGGCATCGGACAAGTATAAGGAAAAGATAAAGCGACTGAAGCTGTATCACAGTATTACATCGCCCACCATGCAGCAGGCGGCTATAGCTAACTTCCTGGCAACAGGCAGGTATGAACACCACTTACGTAAGCTAAGACAAACACTGCATGCTAACTGCCTGCATTTTACCCGCGCCATCGGCGATTACTTTCCCGAAAGCACGAAGCT
>CAMLKS010000348.1 GCA_946480675.1 uncultured Bacteroidota bacterium | reverse complement strand
TTCTGTACAGAACCGCACTATCAATTCACTTAGCATCATTACGCTGGCTATACTGCTATGCATACAGGTAGTAAATATTATAGCTGGCCTTACGATATCTACCTACATCACCTGGGTGCTTATTTTCATCCAGGCACTCATTTACTACTTCTCGCGTATCAGAAGGCTGTTCAACTACGCTATAGGGGTTTATGCCATATTCAGCTATGCGGCGTTGATAATCAATTACAGGGTGAATGCAGGCATTAGCGGGCCTACCCTGTTTCTTTTCTTTCTATTATTCCACATACTGCTGTCCACAACGCCACAACGCTGGCACCTGGTATGGGCCATACTACACCTGTTGACCGTAGTGGCATTGATAGCCATAGAGTATGTAAACCCCGACTGGATAACTGTAGGTTACGGCAGCACCGCAGAGCGCTATATGGATGTGCTGGGTACTTTTGTACTGTGCCTCGCCTTTATATATATCATTACCAACTACCTGCTGAACAGGTATAACCGTGAAAAGCACCTGGCCGACGACCGTGCACGGGCCATACAGGAACACGTAACCAAAATAGAAGAGCAGAACGAAAAACTGAAAGAAATAGCGTGGCTGCAATCGCACAAGGTGAGAAACCATGTAAGCACGATAATGGGGCTGGCGCAATTGTTTAATGAAAAAGAGGCGAACGACCCTGCCAATATAGAAGTGATAAAAGGCATAGTGAACACAACCGAACAGTTGGATGATGTGATAAAAAATATAAACAAACTGACGAAGAAAATAGAGGAAAATCCTTAGTTATTTTTATGTATATTTAATACCGACAACTTATACATCAAATACCATTTACCCCTCCTATTGATTGATGCAGACTATCTATCGGAACACCCGGATACAAAGAGCTTGGGATTATATAGTAGGTAGCCCGGCAGAGTTCAACTCTGAAAACCGGAGGGTGAATGCGTTGGGAGCTATTATCCTGTTCATTTTTCTTGTTTTTCAGCCCATCAATATGCTGGTGGTGCTGCCTGAAGTAGCCTGGGTTACTGCTGCACTTACCCTCATACAAGGCATTGTATATTACCTTTCCCGTTTTCGTAAAAAATATACCCTGGCAGTTGCCATATTCGCTATTGTCAGTTTTTCGGGCCTGGTTATAACCTATTACTACGATTCCGGCATGAAGGGGCCAAACATCTGCCTGTTCTTTCTTAACTTTCAGGTACTTATTTCCATTACACGCAGGCGTTATCACCTGCTTTGGTTTTCACTGCATGCATTGCTGGCTGTAGCGCTGATCGGTATAGAATATGTGTACCCCGGCATCATACCCATAGCGTATGAAGACCGGACAAAATATTTTACCGATTATATCTTCACGTTTCTTATTTGCCTTTCGTTTGTGTATATGATAACGGATTACCTGCTGCGTATATACATAAAAGAAAAAGCAACAACCAAACAGCATGCGCAGGAAATAGAAGAACAAAACAAAAAGCTGCAGGAAATAGCCAGGCTACAATCGCATGAGGTGCGCAACCACGTGGCTACGATTATGGGCCTGACGCAACTATTCAACAAAAGCGATATAAACGACCCCGCCAATAAAGAAGTAATAGATGGCATAGCGGCTACAGCAGCGGATCTGGATGCCTCTGTCAAAAACATCAACCAGCTGACGAATATAAGCGGGCATCCTTAAATGCTTCATTTGATGCCGGCTTTTACCATTTTTATAGAAAAGTAAATAAGCGGCACGGTTATCAAGGCTTGTGCTATACCCGTAAGTTCAAACCAAAAATCATTTGGCATAACGTAGGTAGGTGGCGGAAAGAGTTGAAGTAATGTATCCCTATCGAGCCCCGAGAAGTAGAGCAGGTTTTTCATAAGGTGATTGAACATGCCTTCATACAATCCTATCAGGATTACAGAAAGGACAAAGTTGACAAGGCAGAACATGTAAAATTTAAACCGCGATACGGCACCCCTTACCAGAAACCAATTGATAACCAGCACGGGAATACTCAATGCCAGCACATGCAGGCGCCAGGGTGTGTGGTACACCCATGCTCCGTAGATATGGTGTATGCCGGTAAGCATCATCAATGCATTACTGTATGCTGCAACTTTTCTCATCATTGTTTATGATTTTTGACAAAGATGAAATGGCCGCAACTACTGAACAATAAGTTACCAAATGGTTACCTTTAACTTTACAACTGAATGGTATGCATACCGTATGTTTTAATGCAGATTTGTGCGTGATGACCAAATTTTCTGCCCTTATATCGGGGAAGTGGAAGCCTATTTTACTTTACCTGGTGCAGCATGGTATAAACCGCTTCAACCTGATGCATGGCTATATGCCAACTATCAGTAAAAAAGTATTGACAGAGCAGTTGAGAGAGCTGGAGGCCGATGGGCTGCTGCGCAGGGAAGAGCTGAAAGCAAAAGCACCTAAAGTGGTAGTATATCACCTTACTGAAAAAGGGGCATCGCTTAGGCTACTGATAGATCAAATAATAAGCTGGTGCATGGAGCATATGAAGGATGAGATGCCGCAGGATCTGCTGGCTATCTTCAGGCAATCGCCCGCCGCCCTAGTGCAGACACAATGATAAAAGCCGGGACGAACCCGGCCTTTCTTTAAAATTACCATTAAGAAAATACTATTCTTTAACGAACCTGCCATATTGCACGGCACCGTCGTTAGCTATTAATTGCACGGTGTAAGTACCGGTAGCCAGTTGTGCAACATCCAGTTTCAGCATAGTGGCGGCAGTGGCTTTTGTTTCTAGTACCATGCGGCCCATTACATCATATACTTTTACTGTGCTGCCTGCCAGGTTTGCATGTTGCAGTGTAATGGTGTGTGAAGCCGGGTTGGGAGATAATGCCAGGTTGCCTGTAGCTGCAGTTACATTTGTTACTGAAGTTGTTACGCCGTTTTTAGCATCTATACTGCCGCAAACAATGCGTTCTTTTTGCTCCAGTTTGTAAGCATAGGCTTTGTCTTCAATACGTTTGATATCTACTTCCCTGTGCTTGGATTCATGTATTTTGTATTCCAGGTCTTCAATCAGCACTTCTCTTTCCTCAGCACAGTCTTTGTCTTGCGTATTGCGCACTACAAATGTAGGTTCCGGAGACAGGTCGTGGAGACCGGAGTATACAGGCACATTCAGGCTGGTGTTGTGCGTGATAGACATACCCAGCATGGCATAGCTGTTATTGAAAGTAGTATAACGCTGCAGGTTGCCACTGATGTCGGTTTGCAGGTACAGGCCCGCATCATTTTTAGAATCCCTGCCG
>CAMLKS010000347.1 GCA_946480675.1 uncultured Bacteroidota bacterium | reverse complement strand
ACTGCACTGGCTTATTACTGCAAGGATATAGGCTTCGGGCCTAAGTACTCAGGTTTCCTTATGGCAGTATCGGTCACGCTGTTTACACTCTCGCGCATTATGCAATCGAATGTGATGTGGTTAGGAGGCATTGCTGCACTGATGGGTTGGTATGGGGCCTTTGCTGAATGGCAAAGCCACAAAGAGCTATTCTTAGGCATGAACTATCCGGTACGTTTTTCTGTATTCGGGCTGATAATCGTACTGTTATCATTCGCTCAAAAGAAAGTATCTTCTATAGCAGCTACGCAACGGCACACCTATTTCGCAGGGCTCATCATACTGCTTACGGGCTTATGGGGCGTATCTATATTCGGCAATTATAACAGCCTTGATGCATGGGCACAGGTAAGGCAAACACAGGTAATTGCATACGCCATACTCTTTGCAGCCGTAGCAGGTGCATTCTTTTACTATGGCATTAAATATAAGGATGATGCTACAAGGGATATCGCACTGGTAGCCTTATTGCTGAACCTGTATTCCCGCTACTTCGAGTTTTTCTGGGATACCACCAATAAAGGCATCTTCTTCCTTATATTAGCAATATCGTTCTGGTTCATTGGCCGTAGGATAGAAAAGTATAAACGAAAGCAACATACTAAGCAGATACATACTCATTAAGCCATACCTCGGTAGTTACCAGTTGCCATAGCTTGGAAAAATATACACCTTCGTTACGGCGTTGCCACCATTTCTCTATCGTAGCATTATCGAATATACCGCGTTGTTTTAGCCGGTCCAGTTGCATGCGTGCATATTGCTGTATCATGTCAGCGTTCTGCATCCATTCGTGCAGCGGCAGGTTGAAGCCCTTTTTGGGCATATTCATATTCTCTTTGGTAATGTAGCGTTCTGCTACCTTGCGCAATAGTGGCTTTGTAGTAACACCATCAAAACGCATATGCATAGGCAGGTTGGCCACCCACTCTATCAGCTCATGGTCCAGGTATGGGTAACGCACCTCAAGGCTATAGCGCATCGCACTCATATCATCGCGATACACATGGTGTGCACCTATGTAGTAAGCCAGGTCGTAATAGTATAACGATTCGGGCGTATTGCGGGTATGTATATCCGCATCGGGCAGTAACGCATCGGCACGTAAAAAAGGTTTATCTGTTAGCTGCTTTATTTCAAACGGGCGCATACCCATCCTTGCATTGATGAAGTATTTGAATACGGTATCCAGGTCAAAGTAATTTTTCACCTTGCGCAGGTAATCATTTACACCGGGCACCAATGCCTGCAGGAAGAATAGCTTTTTACGCTGCTCCCATTTCTTATAATCGAGATAATGATTGTAACCACCAAACACTTCATCTGCACCCAAGCCGTTCATCACCACTTTATAACCTTCTTTATGTAGATAAGCGGATGATGCAATAGCGGGTTCCAGGTTTACATATGGTTCTTCAAAATGGCGCAAATCGCTATCCAGCGTATCTATTACATCTTCAGGCTTTATAAGGTGCACATGCTGGTGAATATCCAGCATTTTAGCCATAGCTATCGCCTGCGGCAGTTCATCCATACCCTGCCCTGTACCATCAAAGCCTAAAGAATAGCAATGAAAGTCGCTGTGTTGACGGGCACAAATAGCAGTGATGGTAGTGGAATCCACGCCACCACTCATCAGCGATGTTACCGGTACATCAGACCGCAACTGCATGGTAACAATGCTTTGCAGCTTACTATCCAGGAAGGCAACGGCTTCTGAAGGTGTGATATCTATGGGTGTTTGATTGACCGGAATACTCCAGTAGCGCTCTATACTGGTCGTAGCCTTCTGCATATCTACAACCATATAGTGGGCAGGCTGCAGCGACTGTATGTTTTCAAAACAGGTATATGGCGATGGTGTAGTTTGCAATTGGTAATTGGCAAATAAGCCCTGCCAATTGACCGATGCGTTCACCAATCCACTCTTCAATATCGCTTTCATTTCAGATGCCCATACCAATCCTGCATCGGTTGCATGATAGAACAGCGGTTTGATGCCTAACCTATCGCGCGCAATCAGTACTGTGTGTTTCTGCTTATCGTACACGGCAAAAGCAAACATGCCGTTCAGCCTCTGCAATACATCCACACCCCAGTGGCGATAACCATGCAGTATCACTTCCGTATCTGTTTCGCTGGTAAATGCATAGCCTGCCTTCACCAGTTCATGCTTCAGCTCTTTATAGTTATATATCTCGCCATTGAAGGTGATGGTCACACTCCCATCTTCCGTTACCATAGGCTGGTGCCCGCAGTGCGACAAATCAATAATAGACAACCGGCGAAAACCTAAAAACAAGGAAGCTGCGGCAGCAGATGAGATAGACGCATATTGCTGCTTAATAGCCATAACCGTATCTGCACCGGTGTAGGAAAGGATTACATGCGCTGCATCGATAGCTATATACCCCTCATCATCGGGCCCACGGTGGCGTATGGCATTGTTCATTTGCTGTATTGCCCCGGGTGCTATTGTATCCTTAAACCTTATGATGCCTGTAATGCCACACATGCGGATGGAAATTTAGCCATAAAAGCCGGCTCAAAAAAACTATTGCCACAAATAGGCTAATATTGCGTTCTGAATTTGTTATAGATGGCGCGGTATTTTTTAGAGGTAATGTATGATGGCACTGCTTTTCACGGCTCTCAGTTGCAGGGAGATATACCAACCGTGCAAAGGGCTGTGAATAATGCACTTTCTACCCTGCTGCGTATGCCTATTGAAACCTTTGGCGCCAGCCGTACAGATGAAGGCGTACATGCCCGTGCTAATTTTTATCACTTCGATACCGAAGAAACCCTGCATGATGCATTTATATACAAGCTGAATGCGATACTACCACCTGCCGTAAGTGTACAGGCCATGTACCTTGCTAATAACCCGGAGCTGAACGCACGTTTCGATGCTATATCGCGCCAATACAGGTATCGTATATACGCACATAAAGACCCCTTTCTTTTGAACCGCGCCTTGCATTACCCTTATCGTATAGATGTAAGTAAGCTACACGAAACGGCTGCTATCATAAAAGAGTACACCGATTTCGAAAGCTTCTCCAAACGCAATACGCAAACCTTTACGTTCAGGTGTACCATACTCCAGTCGTACTGGGAACAGCATGGACAGGAATTGCATTATGTAGTTGAAGCTAATCGTTTTCTGCGCGGCATGGTTCGAGGACTGGTAGGCACACAATTACAAATAGCACGTGGCAAAGGCACGATACAGGATTTCAGGAACATTGTAGATGCTAAAGATTGCA
>CAMLKS010000346.1 GCA_946480675.1 uncultured Bacteroidota bacterium | reverse complement strand
TTTTTGTTTCCGATTTTTTGAGATAGTTTTCAGAAACAAATACCGCCAAACGCTACTATAGCAAATATACTACAAAAACGTAAATTGCGGATGCCGTTTGAAGCCGTATATTTGAGATATGCGATTTTTGAAGGCCATTTCGCCATACCATATACCCATCATTATAATTGCCATATGTATATATACCCTCTACCCTATCAGCAGGTTTGACGTGATAGAATGGGATGAAGCCCGAAATGGCGTAAATGCATATGAAATGTTTCATAACCATGATTATTTCAACCTGTACTACGGCGGGAAACCGGATAGCTGGAATGCCAAACCGCCCCTGCTGACATGGTGCATCCTGATATGCTATCAGCTATTCGGCTTTAATGAGTTTGCTTTAAGATTGCCATCCGTATTGTTTACCATTGGCTTTTTTATTTATTACTATAAATTGATGCGCATGCTGGCCGGTGAAACAATAGCTTTTGCCTGCTGTGTAGTACTACTTTCCTGCAAGGCGGTGTTGGGCATACATGTAGGTATCACCGGAGATTTTGATGCATTGCTTTTGCTTTTCCTTACGGCATCTGCCTATCATTTTTACCGGTTCACACTATATACTAAAAACACAGACCTGTTACTAACCGGGCTATTTACAGGGCTGGCATTTTACGCCAAAGGGCCTGCAGCTTTTTTATACCTGCCGGGGTTTGCCCTGTATCTTACCTATACCAGCAAATGGACTACAGTTTTGAAAAACAAATATGGCTGGATAGCTATATGCATAGCTTTAGCCATTGCCGGCACATGGATAGGCCTGCAAACCATATATGGCCACACCACCATGCCGGGCGATACCATGTATGGCAGTAAAAACTCGCTGGAGGTTTTATTCTTTCACGATATAGTGCGGCGGTTTGGAAGCATGGACTTTGGCCATGGGAAATATATACGTGATTATGCATTTGTCATCACCAACCTGGATATACAACTGAATGTTTGGAACTACTTTTTCTACGCAGCAGTAGCTACGGGCCTATGGCTGGTGTATAAACACAGACAGCATATTAAACCTTACCTGGGAAGCCAAAAGGCAGTAGTCTTCTGCACTTGTATGGCAGCACCTATTCTATTATTCCTGACCGTATCTATGAACCAGCATGGGTGGTACCTGGCACCTGCATGGGGTTTTGTTGTTTTCATTATGATAAAAGGCATCGTGCGTATTGGCCGGTGGTGGCGGCCATTCCTTTACATTGCAGGCATTTGCGCAGCAGCCCTTTCGGTAAGGCATGTGTTATACCTATACACATTGCCATCAGGCATTCATCAACAAATGAAACAGCATGTACAAGTATTCAGGGGGCATGAAAAAATCATTTACCTGGGTGTACCCTACCAGCATGTGTTCCTATATACCATGTGGCAACAGAAGCCGATGGTATGCATTGATGAGTTGGGAAGTGCCTATCAGTATTCCGGGCAATTGCTGCTGTTAGATAAAAAGGCATTGGAAAGTGACACATCAGCACGCATAGTACCTATCTTTAGTATAGAAGAGGACTATTACATAGCTAAGATCCAATAACATGATACTTATAGAAAAACCCTTTACAGGAGAATTCAAGCCCTATGCGGCTACCTATATCAACCAATTGCCCGACGATGGCGCTGTGCTGCAGCACCTGGCAGCCAATATGGAAACCATAAGCGACCTGATAAGGGCACAATCGCCCGAGAAACTGCTGTACAGGTATGACGAAGGCAAATGGACACTGAAAGAAATAATGATACACATTATAGATACCGAACGTGTATTTGCCTACAGGGCCATGTGCATAGCACGGAATGACAAGACCGCGTTCCCGGGCTTTGAGCAGGATGATTACGTAGCCGCATCGAATGCCAATGACAGGGAAATAGAAAGCATACTGAAAGAATATGAAGCTACCCGCCATGCAACGCTGGCTATGCTGCATAGCTTTTCGCAGGCAGATGTGCTAAAGTTAGGCACCGCCAATGGCAGCCCCGTAAGTGTGCGGGCGCTGATATACCAGATAGCCGGGCATGAACTGCACCACCTGAACATTATACGCGAACGCTACCTGAACACATAACCTAAAAAAAAATGAAAGTGACATTTGTCACTGTTTGTTCTGTATTTTGACCTTAATTTTAATATAATTGAAACATAAAAAGATGAAGACTATACTGAATAAAATAACACTTGCTGCCATTGCTGCTGTACTGCTTGGCGCATCGGCCTGCAGAGAGAAAAATAATGAGCCTGTACCTATCAGCAACGGATCGCTGACGATGAAATTTGAACACACCTGGGGCAGCAGCCAGGCATGGGAACCTAACAAGACATTCGTTCATGCCAGAACCAATGATACACTTACGTTCACCATGCTGAAATATTATATATCGAACATACGCCTGCAGAAGAGCGATGAAACCTGGTGGAGCCAGCCTAACAGCTATTACCTGGTAGACGCATCGACCAATGCCAGCCCTACCATTACCATTACAGATGTGCCGGGTACCGAATACATAGCCATGCAGTATACTATAGGTGTAGATAGCGCCCGCAATGTATCGGGAGCGCAAACAGGTGCCTTATCTGTAATAAACGGCATGTTCTGGGACTGGAACACAGGGTATATCATGGCGAAAGCAGAGGGAACTTCTCCCAACGCCAATACTGTTTCTAAAACTTTTGCTATCCACCTGGGCGGTTTTGCAGGCCCTAATAAAGTAGTGACAACGAAAAACATTGATTTCAGGGCGGAAGCAAACCGATATGTGGCCATAGGTGACGTGTATAACCCAACTATGACAGTAAAAGTTGACGTAGCCAGCCTTTGGAAAACATCCCCGGGAGTGGGCACTATCAGCACGCTTCACATGGAAGGACCACAGGCCGCTACCTTTGGCAAAGACTTCTTCGGCAGCTTTTCATTCAGCAATATCACCCTCAAGTAATCACTTAAAAGACATACAATGCCCGGTATTTCTAAACATATTGTACTCTCCATATGTTTGATATCGGGCATTTTAGCTTGTAACAAAAAGAGTGGGATCACAGAGAATACAGTTATTCCCCCCGTTGCCGAATATCCCCTGCGCCCCGCCCATTTTCCACCCGCTGTGTACCAGCATACTGCCAACCCGTATAGCACAAAGGGCTATGAACTGGGTAAGCGTCTTTTTTTTGACCCCATTTTATCCGCAAATAATACCATCTCATGCGGCAGTTGCCATAAGCCCGCCTCTGCTTTTGCTGACGGTGGCGTGGCTTTGAGCAGAGGCGTAGATGGCAAAACAGGGAAAAGACATAGCCCTGCCAT
>CAMLKS010000345.1 GCA_946480675.1 uncultured Bacteroidota bacterium | reverse complement strand
TATTCCACTGGTTCATCATATTCATCCAGCTATTAGCCTGGTTTATATTGTTGTTCCAGTTGTTCCAGCCGTTCATCCAGTTATTCCACATATTGCCCCATTGAGCCATCGGGTTTGCATTTTGTTGCGTATTGGCTTGTGCCTGCTGGGTGGCATTTTTCATGTGCTCCATATTCATGTCCCACATTTGTTTGCTCCAGTTCATCTGCGTATTGAACCAGTTCTGGTAAAATTCATTCATCTGTGTCATATTGCTCTGTGCATTGCTGCCCAGGTTTGTAGCCTTTTCTGTAGTATTAGCAAATACCGTCTTTTGATTGTCCAACCAGTTTTTATACCATTCACTGCCTTTCTCAATAGTGTCGTTCACCATTGCATTACCACTGGTAAATTTTTTAGTGTTTTCCACCATTGTTTCAACCGCTTGCTTCTGAGCGTCCATTACGCTTTCTACAAAGCTTTTGTTGTCTTGGTTAGCCATCGTATGTAGTTTTTAAAAAGTTTAAAGATTTATCAATTCAATACAGCACAAAAAAACCGATTTAATATTAGCGTCATATTTCCGGTCTGTTAATCTATCCTTACTTTTTCTGGGGGCAAAAGTTCCTTTGGGCGGCGCAAAGGTATGCATTCTTATTAAAATTTTGAAAATTCTTTATTTCCGTCATATTACTTTTTAAAATCAAGTAGTTCTACGTGACATTTCCATTACAAACAGGCACATTTTGCATTCAAGTTTTAACATTCATTGTCAACTCTAAAAACATGCATATGAAAAGAGCACTCCTAATGAGCCTGTTGCTACTGCTTGTAAACGGTTATATCCGCGGGCAAAGCATCACGCCATCTACCATTAACAGCGCCGGAGGCGCAGCAAACATCGGCACAAACACCTATGAATGGTCGGTAGCCGAAATGACCGTAGTACACACCGCCACCTCACCCAATATCATTGTAACACAAGGCATACTGCAGCCCATGCCCCCCAGCACGGGCATAAAAGACCGGGTAGCCCTCTACCAAAACCTGCAGGTATACCCTAACCCTACATCCAGCACTGTGTACCTGCAATATAACCTGCCTTCGAGCGGTACCATCTGGTATAGCCTGCAGGATATTACCGGCAGGCAGATACTGAACAATAAGGTATCTGTTACTGAAAACCATGGTAAGCTGCAGATAGACATGACCGGCATAGCTAATGCCACCTACATGTTGTCTGTTTCTTACCAACCATTGAACGGTGCCGCGCAGCTGGCATCCTATAAAATAAACAAGATCAATTAACCTCATTATTGAAAATCACTTCATTGAAAAAAATCGACATTATGAAAAAAACACTTATAACATTCGCAATGGTGCTGCTTTCGGCAGCCGCTTGGGCGCAGGCACCACAAAAATTCAACTACCAGGGTGTAGCCCGCGATAACGCAGGTGCTCCGCTGGCCGGCCAAAACATAGCTATGCGCATCAGCGTATTGGATGGTTCTGCCGCAGGTACGGCCGAATATGTTGAAACACAAACGGCTACTACCAACCAGTTTGGCCTTTACAATATCCAGATTGGTGCAGGCACGCCTGTTACCGGCACTATGAATAGCGTAGCATGGGGCACAAATGATAAATTTATACAAGTGGAAATAGACCCTGCAGGCGGCACTGCTTATACCAACCTGGGCGCAGTGCAATTGCTGAGTGTACCATTTGCGCTGCATGCAGCTACTGCTGTAAATGCCAATACCGCTAATAGTGCTGCCACAGCTACTACTGCCACAACTGCAACTACGGCTACTACATGCAGCAGTGTAGCAGGCACTAACCATACTATAGCTAAGTTTCTCAGCTCTACTGCTGTGGGCAACTCACAACTGACAGATGATGGCACCTCTGTTGGCGTTAACACTGCAACCCTTTCTCCTAATATAAAATTCCAGGTAACAGCCGGTTCTATTGGTAATGGCGTACGCTCTACCCTGGTAGCTACACCGGCTACTTCTATCGCTACATCAGGCTCTATATATGGTGAATCTACTACAGGCATAGGTGTAATAGGTGTCAGCGGTTCACAGAATGGTGTGTACGGTCTTTCCACCGGCACACTGGGTGGTACGGTGGGTGTGGCTACAGGTACAGGTAATGGTATCTGGGGTGTGGCTACAGGTGCCGGTGTTGCCGGTTTCTTCGATGGTGGCACTGCAGGCCGTGGTATTGTGGTATCTGCTGGTGCATCAGGCTTTGGCACCTCTGCACCTACCAGCAGGCTTACGGTTATGCAGCCCGCTACCCCCGTACCGGCTATCGATACCTTTGCTGCCATTTACGGCTATTCATATACTACACAAGGTTGTTTGAAAGGTGGTGTTTCCGGTGCATATAATACCAGCAACTATGGTACGGGCATCCACGGTATTGGCTACCAGGGTGTACCATTGCAGAATTGTAACGCCAACTTCAGCACCGGCAACCAGGATCTGGGTGTGTATGGTTCGGGAAATACAGCAGGTGTGGAAGGTACTTCTACAGGCGGTATAGGCGTAGTGGGTTACAATAAAAACTCATCCTTCGCGGCTACTACGGGTGGTGGTAATACTTATGGTGTGTATGGCTATGCCAATACCATCGGCGGTGCTACCGTACCTGCTACGCGCTATGGTATTTATGGCTACGCCACAGGCGCTACTACCAACTATGCAGGTTACTTCAGCGGCAATGTGCAAATAACAGGTAGCATTGCTAAAGGTAGCGGTACCTTCAAAATAGACCACCCTCAAGACCCTGAAAACAAATACCTGTATCACAGCTTCGTGGAAAGCCCTGACATGATGAACGTATATAATGGCAACATCACTACAGATGCCAATGGCTATGCAACAGTAACCCTGCCGGGTTATTTCGAATCGCTGAATAAAGACTTCCGTTACCAGCTGACAGTTATCGGTACATTTGCACAGGCTATCGTGGCCGAAAAAGTAAGTGGCAACAAATTCAAAATTCAAACCAACCAGCCCAATGTAGAAGTGAGCTGGCAGGTAACAGGTATCCGCAACGATAAATATGCAAATGCACACCGTGTAGAAGCCGAGGTAGAAAAAGAACCGGAGCTGAAAGGCTACTACTTGCATGCTGCGGAATGGAACCAACCTGAAAGCAAAAGCATAGACAGCAAAACAAGGCCTAAAACACAGCAGCCCGACCGTGCTATCGGCGGTAATAGCGACACTAAAAATGATGCACAAAGTAGCAATACCCAACAAACAGGTACTGCCGGCGTAGAGCTGACTAACAAAAAATAGCACTCACTTTCATGCATTTTCAGAAGGTTGCCTTTCGGGGCAACCTTTTTATTT
>CAMLKS010000344.1 GCA_946480675.1 uncultured Bacteroidota bacterium | reverse complement strand
AACTACACTACAAAAGATAACATATGGGCTATACTTATCTTTTCTGCAAGGTTTATAAACCTGCTTGTGATTTATGTCAAAAAATATACAGAGCAAAATAATTTTGGCAAACATGAAAAACTATCATATATTGCACTATACTTGGCTTTTTTGCTCGCTTATTCTGATCTGTATTTATTCCCCTCTGCTTCTCTTCAGGCTTCGCTTACACACTACGCCATTATATTAATCTGATAAATACATTTTTATGAACATTTTTGTAGGAAACCTCAGCACTGAAGCAACAGAAAAAGAGCTGGAAAATCTTTTTATAGAATTCGGTCCGGTGAAAACAACCAAAATCATTATGGACAATTACACGAAACGTCCGCGTGGCTTTGCTTTTGTAGAGATGGAAAACAGGCCGGATGGTGAAAAGGCTGTTGAGAAACTGAATAATACCAGCCTGCACCAGAAAAGTATGGTGATAAATGAAGCACGCCCCCAGGCAGACCGCAAGGATAGCTTTTCAAACAAACGCTTCAACAGCCGGTACTAAGCTTTAAAAAAAATCAGCCTACCCTCTTATTTGCTCAAAAGAGATAATAAAACGGTGGCATACAGTAAGACCGCACAAGGCGGTCTTTCATTTTTTTATCAAAAAACGATACGTATGAATATTTATATCGGAAACCTGCATCCGCATATGTCGGAAGCACAAGTAAGAGACCTGTTCAAAAAATTCGGCAGCATTATTAGCGTCAATATCATTATGGATATCGAAACAGGCCAAACCAAGGGATTTGGTTTTGTAGAAATGGATGACCCCAAAGACGGGCAAAAGGCTATAGCAGAACTGAATAATCAAAACTTCATGGGAAACTACCTGGAAGTAGCCGAAGCACGCCCGCGGCCGGAGAAGGAAAATAAATTTCTGACAGATGCCCGCAAACAAAAATCGCAGCAAAACAATAATAACAATAATAAACGCCAGCGGTAAGCCGGTATAGGTATGGTGGCTTATTAGCCGCCATACATTTGCTTGCGTCTTCGTTGTTCCCTTCTGCGCCTGGCCCTGTACTTACCACTATAGTAATGCAGCAAGCCTCCACCTGCCAGGCATATTACCCCGGCATACAGATACCATACAGCCGTGGCAGCATACTGCACGGCAGCTATCATACTACATATTATCAGTAATACGCCTGCTATATAAAATAGCCTGTACCCGGCCATTAGCGCTGTACGGTACAGCCCAGCAGGGTCAGCTTGATGGTAGATAGCCCCGGCTCGTTGAATTGTATCAGCCGCAGGTCTTTTAATTCTACCAGTGTGGGCATCAATTGGTCGCTGCTCATATTCAGTTCGCCGGCTATATCCCTTACCGTCAGTTGCGGACGGGGGTTAGCCATCATCTTACTCATCTCTCTTATTTTTCTGTGCAGCACATTTACATCTGTCATACGACTCATTTTTATTAAAGGTAATCTTAATATTTGCCAATCCGGTTTTTATTTTACCACACTCCGCACACGCCGCAGCCTTACAAAGCCCCTGGCCCACGTCACCTCTACCCCACGCTTGCGCAGGTAGCGGCACACCAGCACTATTATTCCTATGGTAAGCATATGTTTTAATGTTTATGCGGGTGATGGTGATGCGCATCTGTTTCCACCGGCACCGTGGCCAGCTTGGGCAGCTTTATGATACCCATCCATGCCATGAGGCGGATGACGGGATACACAGGGTCTATCTCGTGCCAGCGCTTGCCAAAGTTTACAGACGCAGGGCGCTTGTGGTGATTGTTATGATACGATTCGCCCAGCATCAGCACATCTATAAAAAACAAATTGCGCGATGTATTCCTCAGCTTAAAGTTGATATACCCGTACTTATGCGCAAACCAATTGATAAGCGCACCATGAAAAGCACCCATGCTCAGCAGTATAGGCAGCAGCAGGTATTGCCATGCACTGGTGGCAAACAATACAAACAGGGTTACATATGCAGCCGTCCACAACAGGCGCGATGCGGTAGAATTGGCCCACATATCAAAGCGGCGCCAGCTGGGCAGGTTTTTACGATAGCGTTCATCTACCGCCATACGGCCATGTATAATGTCATTATAATAACGGCGCGTGCGCAGCATCATGCTCACTATGTTGCTGGAAAAAGCGGGTGAGTGCGGGTCCAGCTCCGTATCGGTATGCGCATGGTGCAGGCGGTGCATAATGGCATAGGCATGCGGGCTCATATAGTGCGGGCCCTGTGCTATATAGGTAAAGACGAAGAAGAAACGCTCCCACCCCTTGCTCATGGTAAAAGCACCGTGCGATGCATAGCGGTGGTGAAAAAACGTTTGTGCAAAGAGTGACACATACCATATGGTCACGAAGAAAACAATAATAAACATACCTATCCTTTGTTGAAAGAGGGGGTTAAAAAATAAACTCAAGAAAGGAAGTACATTATGAAAGGCGTTGCACCAAATAGGGATGTGTGCATTGGCCAGAGGAATGAAATATCGCGTCTTGACTTGTTACGATTCTATAACATAGTGAAGATACCTTTTATTGCGTTAAGAAAAGCACAAAATACAACCCGCGTCATTGCGAGGCCCGCGCAGCAACGAAGCAACCTCGCGACAACACAACCCGCGTCATTGCAGACTGCGAGGCACGAAGCAGGAAGCAACCCCGCCCCACTACGGGCGTATCTGCTTCAGTATATCCCACCTTCTTCTATGCAGCAGGTGCATACTCTCTACCAAAAACTGCTGCCAGTCCCTATGCTCGTAAGGATAAATAAAAATGATAGGTATCCGGTTCTTATCATAAATACTTTTGCGCCAGCTATAATTCGGGTTTTCCCCATCGCCCACCACCTCTATATAAAAACCCAGTTCAGGCAGGTAATAGTCAGGCGTCCATACGCGCGGCCTGCCCTTGTCATCCAGCAGGTACACCGCCTGCTCATACTCCCAATATAGCTTTACCTCATCCAGAAACTCGCCCACCATCTTCTCGGCACGCGTCATTTCCAGGTTATCATATTTACTGTTCATCGATAGTCTTTATAAACAAATCCGTTGTGCAGGCACAAACAAAAAAAATCATTACGAAGCAGCGCAGCAACCTCGCGAGAACACAAGATAATAATCGTTGCCCAAGCCGCAATGCTACTATACAGCCATGACGGCGTTGGCACCGTTCATCGTTCGGGATTGCTATTGAGCCCTGCATTTTGTACTTTTCGCACCAGCAAAAAAACCATCTGCCATGAGGCTTAAAGAAATAAGTCCAAAAATAGCCACCAAAGAACTTTTGAAACTTCGCCCGCTCCGTAGTGAAATAGACACTTTTAAAAGTAATCTGCTTC
>CAMLKS010000343.1 GCA_946480675.1 uncultured Bacteroidota bacterium | reverse complement strand
CCCTTTTACTGGTAGGCACAGGTGGTTTTTTCGGCAGCATGGTGCGCTATGCCGTTGCCTATGCTGTTGGCAAAATGGTAAGCACTACTTTCCCGCTGGGCACATTTCTTATCAATATTGTGGGTTGTTTTATCATCGGCCTGCTCTACGGCCTGTTTCAGAAGGAAGGGAATGCCCAGTCCGGAGCCTGGCTGATACTCGCCACCGGCTTTTGTGGTGGCTTTACCACCTTCTCTGCCTTCGCGCTTGAAAATGTAACCCTGCTCAGGCAGCAATTCAATACTACCGCCATCCTCTACACCGCCGCCAGCGTGGTCATCGGCCTGCTCCTCTGCAAGCTCGGTATCAACCTCACCAGCTAATCAACCCAATAAACCTATCAACTAATCAACCAACACCTAATACTCCAGTTCCTTTACCTTCGGGTCGTGCAGTAATATCTCCAGCGCCGCTTCATGTATACGCTTAGGCGCGCGTATGGTCCATATATACTGCACACCATCTCGTGTTTTTATCTGCTTGCTTTCCAGCAGCCGGTGTTTCTTTATATCAAAAAAGGTTTGGTAATCCAGTGATGCTCCCTCTGCCTTATCATAGGTAATATGATATTCGCGTGTCACCATCATGGCATCAAATACCAGTTGCAGCCTGAAAAATACCACCAGTACCGTCCAAACCAGCACGGTGGCTGCTATGGCTATATAATACTCCCCGCTACCTACCGACATGCCGATGGCCGCAGCCGCCCACACCGTAGCCGCCGTCGTTAGCCCACGCACACCTTTATCCCCTTTAAATATCAGCCCCGCACCCAGGAAGCCGATACCCGTCACGATGTTCGATGCTATGCGGTCGCCGCTTATCATACCCGGCATCGCCATGTTTTGCGATACGATGGTGAACAATGCCGACCCCATGCTCACCAGTATCAGCGTGCGGAAACCCGCCGCCTTACCGCTCCACTCGCGCTCCAGCCCTATCACCGCACCCAGCAGCGACGCTAATAGTATTTTTTGTATATCTTCTGAAAACCAATCCATAGTTGCTATTTCGTATTAAAATTAAGCCAATAGCCGCATTAAGTCATTTTCTATATCTCGTATATCGGCCCCCTATATTATCACAGGTTTACATTCTTTATTCCCCCGCATTTTTCCTAATTTAGCACCCCGAATAATGTCCTTTTCATGATCGAGATAAAAGTACCTACCGTAGGCGAGTCTATTAGCGAAGTAACCCTTGTAAAATGGCTGAAAAAAGAAGGCGACTATGTAGAGCGCGATGAGCTGCTGTGCGAGTTGGAGTCTGAAAAAGCCACTTTCGAGCTGAACGCTGAGCAAGCCGGTGTACTGCACATTGTGGCACAGGAAGGCGCTACGCTGAATATCGGCGACCTGGCCTGTAAAATAGATGAAACGGCTGCCCGTCCCGAAGGTGCTGCTGCACCCGCACCAAAGGCAGAAGAAAAACCTGCCGCTAAAGCCGCTGCTGCACCTGCGCCAAAAGCAGAAGCTGCAAAACCTGCTGCACAGGCCGATGTGAAAGCTACCCCTGTAGCCAATGCCATCATGGCCGATAAGCAGGTAAAAGCTACCGATGTAAAAGGTACCGGCTCTATGGGCCGCATATTGAAGCAGGATGTACTGGATGCGCTGGCAAGCCCCGGCCGCAAAGGTGGCGCTGCTGCCTTCAGCCGCGATGTGAAGCGCGAAAAAATGAGCAACCTGCGTAAAACCGTATCGCGCAGGCTGGTAGAGGCTAAAAACACCACGGCTATGCTTACCACCTTTAACGAGGTAGATATGACGCGCATCATGGAAATACGCAAGGTATATAAAGACAAGTTCAAAGAATCGCACGGCGTAAACCTGGGCTTCATGTCTTTCTTCACCAAGGCTTGCTGCATAGCGCTGAATGAATGGCCTTCGGTGAATGCCTATATCGATGGCGAAGAAATAGTAAAACACGATTTCTGCGATATCTCTATAGCTGTATCTGCACCAAAAGGCCTGGTAGTGCCGGTTATCCGCAATGCCGAAAGCCTGAGCATGGCAGAGATAGAAGCGAAAGTAGTAGAACTGGCTACTAAAGCCCGCGATAACAAGTTGAGCATGGAGGAAATGACGGGTGGCACGTTCACCATCACCAATGGTGGTGTGTTCGGCTCGCTGATGTCCACACCTATCATCAATATCCCGCAGTCTGCCATCCTGGGTATGCACAAGATACAAGAGCGCCCGATGGTGGTAAATAGTAGAATAGAAGCACGCCCTATGATGTATGTAGCCCTCAGCTACGATCACCGCATCATCGATGGCCGTGAGTCTGTAAGCTTCCTGGTTCGTGTAAAAGAACTGCTGGAAAACCCAGAACTGCTGCTGATAGGACAAGATCCTGTAAAAGCACTCTTAGCATTATAATACTTCAGTGCATACTTAAAATACAAAGCCCGGTACATCCGGGCTTTTTTCATGCCGCGTCATTCAAAAGTCACGAAACAGCTTTTCTGCAATAAAAATGTCATTATCTTTTCCCCGCGTAGGGGTTTGCAGTTTTTTTAGCGTCTATTTGAAAAACCAAATTATACGGCAATGAAAAAACACCTACCATTACTGGCAGCCATATGCTGCTCGTTACAAGTCACAGCAAGGCCATTACCCCAACTGGCAACACGCAACACCCCACAGGCACAAAAGCATCTGCAAATGCAGAACCACATTCTGCAGCAGCAGTATGCAAGAACATCGGCAAACAAAACCACGGCCACACCCAAAAGGCTTATAGCCACATCGTACCAGCGCTTTGCTGCCCTGCTCGATTCTACGCACAACTACTACTCTGGCGGCAGGGGCTCGACTCATACATTGACTACCACCTATGTAGACAATTATTATCCTACCACTGTTGATGCGCAGCAAAATATTGTTTGCGATTCATCTATGCATTGGATGGATACGGGCAGCGATTTCGAGCTCATAGGCAGTAAGTTTTATGAGTACGATGGCAATAACAGGGTTATCAAATTCACGATCTGCGATTTTGCTGAAATGATCTACGAACCCACATATGGCAGCAATGGATTAATTTCTACCGTAGCCATATCAGACACATTTGGCGGTACACCTATGGCTGCTAAATCACGTGCAGAATACGAATACAATGCACAAAACAAACGCATCAAAGACAGCACTATAGCTATTCCAACAAGTAGTGTGCAGGCACGCACTTTTTATAACAGAGATGCAAACGGCAACCTGCTTAGTTATGAAACTTCTTATTTCTTTAACGGCAGCTGGCATACCAGCAGCCGCATGACCTACACATACGATGCCAATAACCGCATGACGTCTTCTGCATCTGCATTCG
>CAMLKS010000342.1 GCA_946480675.1 uncultured Bacteroidota bacterium | reverse complement strand
GGCCTTTATATTGTTCTATATAGTTTCTTACGCGCAGCTCATACGCGGCCCTGGTTTGCGCTTGCACCATCATTGCTGATACTATAAACAGGCAGCCCGCTATCACTTTTTTCATATGCTATTTACTTTATCAGTTTGCTATTTTTCTCATTATCGTTATGCCATCGCGTACCGGCATCAGCACTTGCTCCACTCTTGCATCATCCCTTACTTTCTGGTTGAAGGCGTGGATGGCTTTGGCATTTTTGCTTTGCTGGTCTTCAGGCAGTATTACTTCCCCGTCATACAGTACATTATCAGCCAGTATAAAACCGCCTATGGGTACTTTATCAAATACAAGGTCGTAATACAGGTGATAGTTTTGTTTATCGGCATCTATGAACACCAGGTCAAAATTCTCATCTATCGCCGGGATGATATCACCGGCTTTGCCTATATGTTGGGTTATTTTCTTCTCTAATCCCGCGTTGCAAAAATAACGAAAACACATGTCTTGCAGCTCTTCATTTATGTCAATTGTATGCAAATGCCCATCTGCGGTCAATCCCTGCGCCAGGCATATGGCCGAATAGCCGGTATACGTACCCACTTCCAATATGCGGCGCGGTTTCAGCATATGGCTCAGCATTTGCAATATGCTGCCCTGCAAGTGCCCCGATAACATTACGGGTAATTCAATCTTTAAGTGGGTTTCCCTGTTCAGCGCTGCAAGCAGCTCATTTTCGGGGGTTGTAAAGTCTTCCGCGTAATCGTTTATTGTTTGGGGTATCAGTAGTTTTGTCATTAGAAATTGGGTTGCAGCTTGTTGTGAGAGTAAAATTCATGCAGGTAGTTCACTACTTCATCCGGTTTGTCAAAAATGCGTATCATTTCCAAGTCACCCGGGCTGATGTTGCCCTCTTCTTCCAGCATCACTTCGCGCATCCAGTCAAAGAGGCCATTCCAGTATTTAGAGCCCATGCATATCATAGGTGTCTGGGTAAATTTCCGGGTCTGTATCAACGTAGCTATTTCGAAAAACTCATCCATAGTACCCCATCCGCCCGGCATCATAATGAAGCCCTGCGAATATTTGGCAAACATCACTTTACGTACAAAAAAGTAATCAAAGAAAAGTGCATTATCCCTGTCTATGAATGGATTGCCGTTCTGCTCAAAAGGCAGGGCAATATTCAATCCTACGGAGCGGCCACCGGCCATATTAGCGCCTTTATTACCGGCTTCCATAATGCCCGGTCCGCCACCTGTTATGATGCCAAAGCCTTCTTCGGCCAGGCGTTTGGCTACTTCTACGGTTAGCTGATAATATTTATGGTCCACTTTGGTACGTGCCGAACCAAAGATGGATATACAAGGGCCAATCTTAGCAAGTGTTTCAAATCCCTGCACAAATTCAGCCATTATTTTAAAAACCTGCCAGCTGCTGTGTGCACGGGTTTCGGTCCAGTCGCGCAGTTTTATATTCGTGAGTTTATCTTTCATATTACAATCCTGTCAACCGCGGCTGACTTTCTTTCTTGGAGAACAAAAATAACAGCAAAAAGGTCAAAGCGGCGTTAATGATGAGCAGTTCCGTGCCTATTACATAGCCACCCAGCCATTCTTTGTCATGCTGTTTCAATATATAGCAAAGTATAGGCGCTGCTATACACACAACGGGTACGCTGTTACTATTCACTTCCCGTTTGGTAAATATGCCGAACACGAACAGCGCCAGCAGTGGCCCGTATGTATAGCCCGCCACCACCAGCAGTGTTTGTATCAATGAGCCATTATCTACTTCGCGAAAGAAGAATACGCAGGCAAGGAATATCAGTGCAAATGCATTGTGCACCATCAGGCGCATGCGCGCCTTTTTCTTTTCATCCCAATCTTCTCTTCTCTTGATGCCTAGTATATCTATACAGAAGGAAGACGTAAGCGCGGTAAGAGCACCATCTGCACTGGGGAAGAGTGCGGACACCAAACCTATCAGGAAGCAAACGGTAATGAAAAATGGCAACCCGCTCTTAACTGCTATGGTTGGGAATAAATCATCGCCCATTGCTGTTATGCCTTTGGCATTGGCATATAAATGCAATAAACCACCCAGCAGCAAGAAGATGAAATTGGCCGCCAGCAGTGTAAAGCAAAATGTGATCATATTCTTCTTCGAATCCTTTAGGTTGCTTACACTAATGTTTTTCTGCATCATCTCCTGGTCCAGGCCTGTCATGGCTATGGTGATAAAGGCACCACCCAATACTTGTTTCAGAAAGAAGTTGCCTGCCATCGGGTCGGTACGTATCATTTGCGTATAGCCTTTTTCCTTCATGGCCGCCCATGTGCCCCCAAAATCCAGCCCCAGTGTATGCATGATATATATCACACACACCAGCAATGCCAGTATCATGAAGGTAGTTTGCAGGGTATCGGTCCACACGATGGTCTTTACACCGCCTCTGTAAGTGTACAGTAATATCAATGCCAGTATTACAATAGCAGTAACTTCAAACGATATGCCCATGTCTTCCAGCACAAATTTCTCCAGCACTTTTATTACGAGGTATAGCCGCAATGTAGCCCCCAGCGTGCGCGACAGGATAAAGAACAAAGCGCCCGTTTTATAAGATGTCATGCCCAGCCGTCTTTCCAGGTAGGTATAGATGGAGGTGAGCTGCATTTTATAATAAATAGGCAGCAGTATAAATGCTACTGCAAAGTAGCCCAACCAGTATCCTATCACTACCTGGAAATAATCAAACCCTGCATTACCCACCGTGCCGGGTACCGATATGAAGGTCATCCCCGATAGGGAAGTACCTATCATACCAAAGGCAACCACCCACCATTTACTGTTGCGGTTGCCTATGAAGAATGATTCGTTATTGGAATGGCGTGATGTATAAAATGCAATACCCAGCAGCAATGCAAAATAGGCAAGCACAATAGAAAGCAATATAGCCGAACTCATGGGCGTGAAAATAGGGAGAAATGCTGATTATTCTCCCTGTATGGCTACAGTACTATATATATTAGAAACCGGCTACAATACCAAAGCGTATAGCTATGGTACCACGATATGGACTGTACTTATCCTGTATCACATCATAAAGGCCCATTACGATGATGCTTACCCTTTCTGATACCGGCTGGCGCAGGCCGCCACCCACCAGCAGCGAAGGCGCATTATACTTTACATTCTGCGACAGGATATTTCCGGGAGCTATCGTATCGTTATAATATTCTTTATAATTTATAAAATTGTGCTCGTACTCTACATGTGCAAAGATGTTGTTCCACAGCACATAGCGCATCCACACGCTGGGCGAATAGGAATTAGAATTTAATGGTTTCCGTGTTTGTGTACCTATGGAAGGGTCATAA
>CAMLKS010000341.1 GCA_946480675.1 uncultured Bacteroidota bacterium | reverse complement strand
CGGAATTGGTAGTGGTGGGAACTTTATGACTTTATTATTGAGTTGAAGATTATTATGAAGCAGGTGCTTCAAAAAAAAATAGCCTGCTAAAACCAATATTTTAGCAGGCTATTGTATGGTAAGGCGGAGAGAAAGGGATTCGAACCCTTGATACCTTTGACAGTATACACACTTTCCAGGCGTGCCTCTTCAACCACTCGAGCACCTCTCCGTGAATGCGGGCGGCAAAAATAGGGATTTTTTCTAATCATATGGTGTGCATTGCGTAGTTCTACGCATATATTTCCATCTACAACATCATACATTTATATGAGAGAATAATGTTGCATGTTCACCATTAAACTATTTTAACATGAAGAGGATAATAACATGTAGTGATGGTACCTGGAACCGGCCTAACATAGATGAGAAGACCAATGTGCAGAAGATGTTTGACTTTATAAAAAGGCGTGATGCCAATGGCGTAGAGCAGGTGAAGATATATGATGAAGGCATCGGGTCGAGCGGAAATGCGCTGGTGCGCATGTTTAACGGCGCTACGGGAAAGGGTATTGATGAAAACATCCGTGATATTTACAAGTTCATTTGCTGGAATTACGAAGTGGGGGATGACCTGTTCCTGTTTGGTTTTAGCAGGGGCGCCTATACCGCACGCAGCCTTGCGGGGCTGATACGCAAGTGTGGCATCATCAGGCATAATGATATAGACCTGGTGGCAAAGGCATACGAACTGTACCGTAATAAAAGTGTGCTATCGGGTGATGAAAAAGCGGTGCAATTCAGGAAAGAAAATAGCTATGAAGCGGCCACCATTAAGCTGATAGGCGTATGGGATACGGTGGGTAGCCTGGGCATACCGCTGCATTTCCTGCAGTGGTATAACAAACGCCGGTACACCTTTTACGATACCAGGCTGAGCAGTATTATAGAGCATGCCTATCATGCCCTGGCGGTAGATGAACGCAGGAAAAACTTTGTACCTACGCTGTGGGAAAAGAGTGCGGAAGAACCCAAAGGATTTAAACAAGTGCTGGAACAGCGCTGGTTTCCGGGTGTACATTCCAATATTGGCGGCGGCTATCCTGATACGGGGCTGAGCGATATAGCACTGAAATGGCTATTCAGAAAGGCAGCAGCAGCAGGACTTGAAATGGACCAGCGTATACATGAGCTGCCTGATAAGTATGATGCAACGATCTATGATTCTACCAAAGGGTTATTCTCTTTATTGCCCAAAGCTACACGCAAAATAGTGGTAGATAACGTAGAGTCTTTTATAGACGAGTCTGTATACAGGCGTATGGAAATAATGGGCGATAAATACCGCCCGGCGAATGTATTGAATGCAGAAATAAGAAGACTGGCTAATAAGGAAATAGCTGAGCCGCAGTTGCTGTAGTGGCCTGTGCTACAACTGCTACATCAACAGCCAGTACTTCGGCTACTTTAGCTGCTATCAGCGGTATATAGCCGCTTTCATTGCGCTTGCCACGGTAGGGCATTGGGGCCAGGTAAGGAGCATCCGTTTCCAGTACTATATGCTGCAGGCCTATTTCTTTGATAATATCGGGTAGCGTACTTTTTTTGAAAGTAACTACACCACCGATACCCAAGTAGAAGCCAAGCGCCACTACCTGTCTTGCTTCTTCTATAGTGCCGCTAAAGCAGTGAAAGATACCTTTCAGCTTTCCGTTTTGTTTGCTGCGTACTATATCTATACAGTCTTGTGTAGACTCACGGCTGTGTATGACGATGGGCAGGTCATACTGCAGCGCCCAATCTATCTGCTGCTCAAATGCCTGTTTTTGCTGGGCTACATGTGTTTTGTCCCAATAGTAATCAAGGCCTATTTCACCAATGGCTGCAAACTTTTCCTTTTCCAGCCATTGCTTTACTATGGCCAGTTCAGCCTCGTAATTATCTTTTACATATACCGGGTGCAGGCCCATCATAGGCAGGCAATGCTGTGGCCATGCTGCTGCAATACGCATCATACCCTCTATGGTGGTGCTATCGCAATTGGGCATATACATTTTGTGTACGCCGGCATCAATAGCGCGTTGTATCATTTCCTTTTCGTCGGCGTTCAGTTGCTCCTCGTACAGGTGTGTATGTGTATCTATAAATGTCATACCTATTGAGGCAATGCTTTTAGTTGCCAGTTTTGCTGTTTGCAATATGCCAGCACTGCGGGTAAGGCATGCTGCATGCGTGGCCAGGCTTTCTCGCTATCGTGAAAGACCACTATAGAACCCGGTTGTATATTATTTAAAACATTTTCGGTGCATCTTTCCGGTGTGATGCTGGTATCGAAATCACCGCTCAGTACATCCCACATATATATGTACCATTGCGGATGCGCCTGTAAAAGCCTGCCGGCCTGGCTGCGTTTGATACGGCCGTAGGGTGGGCGGAAAAGGCGGCTATTGATGTGCTTTGCAGCCTGCTGCACATTGGTGATGTAAGCATCTGTTTTTGTATGCCAGCCATTCAGGTGGTTGTGCGTATGGTTGCCAACGGTGTGCTGCGCCTCCAGTATCTGCGTATATATATCGGGATGGTCAACAACATTCTTTCCTATACAAAAGAAGGTAGCCTTCGCATCATATTGCTTCAACTGTTGTAATACAAACCGCGTAATGATGGGGTGGGGACCGTCATCGAATGTAAGGTATACAGCAGGGGCATCGCCGGCAGGCATGCTCCACGTTAACCGCGGATATACGAGCCTGCTGAGCCACCAAGGTGTTTTAACTGCATACGCCATTGTGCAAACCAACAAAAAGATAACGGAACTTGAGCACTAAATTTTAGAAAGGCCATCAGTACGCATCCATCCTGTGCGGCCATCAGGCAGGGTTACTTCTATCCAGCCTTGCTGCTCTTTACTGCACTGTACGGTAGTGCCTTCCGGTACCGAAGACGTTGATTTAGCTGTTGACGGGGTAGTGTAAAGTGGGGTGTCGTTCTGCATTACAACGGCTTTGCCTCCATCCGCACGGTTGGCAGCGGCAATAAATGCCAGTATGATGCAGCCGGTGCATATGGCCCAGCCAATACCTGTAGCTTGTATAGGCAAACGGAATGATATGAGATGCATACGCCTTGCTATGGCATAGCCTATCAGTGCCACGAAGAGCAGAAGGCTGATGACCGCCCATGTAGTAGCATTATTGCCGGATGTCCACGACTTCCACCATTTTACAAAGAAGATATCCTGCGTGGTAGCTATACGGTTGATGATGCGGCTTTGGGCCAGTGAAAGATTGTCCTGCGCTTCTTTATAATCGGGCTGCAAGGCCAGGGCACGCTCATAATTGAGTACCGCAGGGCCTACCTGGTTTAGTTTATAATATGCATTGCCAAGATTATAATAGACT
>CAMLKS010000340.1 GCA_946480675.1 uncultured Bacteroidota bacterium | reverse complement strand
TGTGGTATATTCTTTACGGTTTCTTTACCAAGCAGGCTGGTAACGATATCTACTCTCCGGTTAGGTGGAATACCTGTATTGCTTGTGTTATTTGTTTGCAGTTCACCTTTGCCTATACATAATTTAATATTGGCAGCAGGTATGTGCATTTGCACCAGGTAATTCTGTATCTCCTTTGCGCGATGGTTAGATAAACGCTCGTTATAAGCATCGGTTCCCAGGTGGTCTGTATAGCCCACTATCAATAAGTTTTGCCGGTTGTTGATGGCATCTGCATACAGCATAGAGTCCAGTGAACGTTGCAATCGGGTATTCAACTTGTAAACATCGTGTGGAAAGTAAAGTTTTAAGGTATCGGTTTGGGCATGCAGTGCATTGTAACATAATAACAGCTTTAACAATCCAATGACTTTTTTCATATCCCGATACCTATTGTAAACATACAGTTTATTTATGTTGAAAAAAATAATGCACGCCACAGCCAGCTATCAGGGGTTATCCACAAAATGTGAAATATGTTTTTTCGCCGGCGGCATAGTCTTATATAACTTCCGGTAAACCTACATTACTATGCAATCTTCAGAAACTATAGAAACCTTACTTTGGTGTGTTGCGGGGCTTATTGGCGGCAGTATGTTGCTGATACTTACCCTCGGCTGGTTCAAAGGCGTGTTTTGGGAGCAGCACGTGAAACGCAGACACCGGTAGAAGAAACTAAAAAGGGAACAGTTACTGTTCCCTTTCTTATTAAGTGGATATTTTGCTGTTAATGTGCCTTGCCTTTTGCACTGTCTTCACTGCTGGCAGTATTGGCCCTTAGGGAGGTATCATAGCCATCGTGTGGTACTTCCCCGGTAGTAGCAGGGTTTTCAGGACCGTAGGTAGCAGGTGCCGTACCATGCAGGTTGGTAGAGTCTATTGGTGTGCTTTCACCTGCATTTTCAGGGTTATTACTGTCCCCGCAAGATGAGAAGGTAAGTGCTGCCATCAATGAAAGCGTTAATAATGCTGGTAATTTCATATCCTTATATATTTATGGTTTTTCATTACATGAAGCCATAAAAATTATGCCATAGCTATCAGCGTATGAGTTCTGCTACATCCGGGTCGCCATCCAGGTTGTTCATCTGCTTCATGATTCTCGGATACCGCCAGCTTACACGTTTGCTTAGTGGTTTTACGGTGTATTTTTTGGGGTTTGGCAGGCAGGCAATGATCATTGCAGCTTCGGCCCTGCTCAGGTTGCGTGCACTTTTATGGAAGTAGGCCTGTGCGGCAGCTTCTATGCCAAATATACCGGGTCCCATTTCTATCACATTCAGGTATACTTCCATAATGCGTTTTTTGCCCCATACCAGCTCTATGGCTTCGGTATAGAAGGCCTCTGGAGCTTTACGTATATACCGTCCCCAGCCACTGCCTTGCCACAGAAACACATTTTTAGCTGTTTGCTGGCTGATGGTACTGGCGCCGCTACCTTTTGCACGTTTCTTTTTACGTCGCGGTTTTTCTTCCATACTTTTTTCTATCGACTTCCAGTCAAAGCCTGTATGGTCGGGAAACAGCTGGTCTTCGCTGGCAATAGCGGCCAGTTTTACATTGGGTGATATTTCATTCCAGCTCACATAGTCGCGCTTCAAACCGTATCCGCCAAACAAGGCACCCAATTGTGTAGTAGTAATGGGTGGCATTATCCATTTACACACAACGGTATATAGCAAAGATGCCAGCAATAAGCCGGCAAATATCTTCAAGATGCGTTTAAAGAAGCCTTTCTTCTGAGGTTTGCCCATATGCCTGCGAAAGATACAAGAGTAGCAGCTATAATACTAATACTATGCCTTGTCGCCGAAATAAAACCTGTTTTTATACAGGGTGGCTACATGGTCATATAGTTTATCCATGGTTTCGTGCCCCGATATATCGTCGTGCCTGTATTGGGCGCCGCGTACTACCAGTATGGCCGATGAAGCTGCTGCCCCGGGTATAGCCACTTTTGTGCCTTGTGGCTGATAGCTTTCTACCAGTATCTTGATTTTATCGCCCTTAGATACTTTGCCATTGATGGTGATGAAATCGTTGTAAAAAACGAACTTGCCTTCTTCCTTTATTGGCGATAATTTTAGCTCGCCTACAGAATTTTTCAGCATATAAGATGTAGAGATTGAATGTAATATACCCCAAAATACTGTTTAAACATAAACTTCAAAAACTACCTTGATGACGAAATACGAACAAATGTATCATGATATAGCAGCATCCATACCCGGTGCCAGGGAAAGTAAAATGTTTGGGGCTTTATGCATTAAAGCAGACAACGGTAAGGCGGGCGTATTATTCTGGAAAGATGATATGGTGTTTAAGCTGCCACCGGAAGAACAGGAGAAGGCATTGAAGCTGAAGGGCGCTGTTGTTTTTGAGCCATCAGAAGGGAAGAAAATGAATGGCTGGATACATGTGCCGAGACAACACAGCAACTTATGGTCGCAACTGGCACAAATATCTATGCGTATGGTTGGCGACCTGAAGAAATAATATGTTACCGTATAACTTTTGGTTCTGTATTTATCAGGAAGGTAACGTTTTGCTTTTCTATAGCACTTAATTTCTTGTACACATTTTTGCTGGTGCCTTTATACCATTTCTGCCTTTTGAAATGGCGTTTTAAGGCTGCATCTGTAAATATCATCCCATGACGTGCATATATTTCGTGCAGCATCACTTTATGGCCCCACGGGGATAAATGCTTAATATCGTTTTCTGTGAGCTTGCGCTGTGAGCCTTCGGGGTAGAAGCCATAAGTGCGGCTGGCTTTTGGCCCTTTAAGGGTTGCCTTGCTTTTTTTGCGGGTGGCTAAGGCATTTTGCCCTGCTTCGCTTTCAGCATACATTTTATTCAGTTCATCTTCTCCACGTGTGCTGGTATTCGTTACCACCGTTGCTGGTTCGGCAGCCAAGGCCAGGGAAGTGCTGCCGATGGCGCGGCTGGTTGTCGCAGCAGTAGCAGAGCTTCCATTACCGCTACGTTTTGCCCCGCTGTTAGTTGTTTTATTGTTATTGCATGCCTGTAGCATTAAAGGAATTGCCAGAAGTAAAAAGTACCGGTAATGCATATGCAATAATTTAAAGTGAAATGATGATGTTTTATATGTATAACAAAATCATGCCATTGTGTTACCGGCTTTTTGTCTGGCAGCCTTGCGCACCCTTGTAACTGTCTTTACTTCCTTATTTACGATATCCCAGTATCCCCATATTTTGGTTGTAGAGTGTTTCCACAAGTCCAGCCCTACTTTTTCGGCGAGAAACCAGCACAAATGATACCCAAAGTCTTTATTTTCTGCATTTACCCCGGCTGTATGTATCTCATTCATATGATGAAC
>CAMLKS010000339.1 GCA_946480675.1 uncultured Bacteroidota bacterium | reverse complement strand
CACCTAAAGGATAAAAAAGAGGCTCTGTTGGAGCCTTTTTTATCTATCGTTTTTACAGGTTTTAATATTTTATTGATGATTTTTCAATTTCAATAGTAGCCGGAACTCGGTGACGTAAAATAAAACCGGATAATTTGCCGTCTGGCGTTAACTCGCTATAACGCAGCTTAATATAAGGTCTATTACCATCTCCCGGATGAAACTCTTCTTTCAAATAATTTTGTTCATCAGCATTAAGTTCGCGAACGCGACCACTATCCTCTACATATACGTATTTAAATCCGCCTTCTTTTTTCCTTACAGGCATAAAAAACCTTAAATAGAGACACACGGAAGATGCGATAATAAAAATGGCTATGAATAAGACCATTATCAAATATAAACTATTTTGTTTGCAGCCACTGTATTGCGGCCTCTACACAACGCTCACCGTCTATGGCTGCACTAACAATGCCACCTGCATAGCCGGCACCTTCGGCACAGGGGTATAGGCCTTTTATTTGTGTATGCTGCAACGTTTCTTTATCGCGCGGAATACGGACAGGTGAACTGGTGCGCGACTCTGTAGCTACCAGTACCGCTTCATTGGTGTAGTAACCCTTCATCTTTTTACCAAAGTCGGCCATGGCAGCTTTTAATGCGTCATTCACATCCTTGGGCAATACATCTTTTATAGCTGCACTTTGTATGCCCGGCAGGTAAGAACAATCGGGCAAGGTGGATGATATTTTATTGGAAGTAAAATCGACCATGCGTTGTGCAGGAGCTACCAGCTTGCCACCACCTACTTCAAATGCCTTCCGCTCTACCATTTGCTGGTAATGCATACCTGCCAGCGGGCCGGTGAAGCCATACTTTGCATAGTCGCGCTCATCTACGGCTACCACGGTGCCAGAGTTGGCATATGGGTTATTACGCTTAGATGGCGACCAGCCGTTTACTACCACCTCACCATGATCAGTTGCTGCAGGTGCTATGATACCACCGGGGCACATGCAGAAGGAGAATACACCACGGCCAAACTCTTGCGCCACCACGCTATAGCTGGCAGGGGGCAGGTGCTCATCGCGGACAATACAATGATACTGCGCCTGGTCTACCAATACCTGCGGGTGCTCTATACGCACACCCAATGCAAAAGGTTTGGCTTCTATCTCTATCCCTTTATCGTGCAGCAGGGTAAATATATCGCGGGCAGAGTGGCCGGTGGCAAGAATTACGATGTCGCTGCTGTAGGTACCGCCATCAGCCGTTTTCACGCCTTTCACCGCGCCGTCTTTCAGCAATATGTCCATTACTTTTTTATCAAACTGCACTTCACCCCCACACTCAATTATCTGCTCACGCATGGCGGTGATGATATGCGGTAGCTTATTGGTGCCTATATGCGGATGCGCCTCGTAAAGAATATTATCTTCTGCACCAAAGTGATGGAACAGTTGCAGGATGCGCTGCACATTGCCACGCTTGGTGCTACGTGTATACAACTTACCATCGCTATAGGTGCCTGCCCCACCCTCGCCAAAGCAATAGTTTGACTCCGGGTTTACCACACCTTCTTTATTCATAGCAGCCAGGTCACGGCGGCGGCTACGCACATCTTTACCACGTTCCAGCACTATTGGTTTGTAACCAAGTACTATAGCACGGATAGCAGCAAATAAGCCTGCAGGGCCTGCGCCAACTATAAGTATGGGTGTTTTATGGCTTACATTTTGCAACTCAGGGTCGAAGGCAAGTTGTTCCTGCACCTTCTCATCAATAAATACCTGTAACTGCAATATTATACGTGGCTGCCTGCCACGCGCATCTATCGATTTCTTTTGGATATGATAGCCGGTAATGCGGTTCGTCTTTACACCCGTTTCGTCAACTATGTAGCGCCTGATGCTGCGGTCGCTGATGGCTTCTGCCGGCAATACGGCAATGCTGATGTTCTTTATCATATTGCGTTAGGTTTTTATCCTAAAAGCAAAGAAGAGGCAGCAGCCTCTTCTTAAAATATTATGGATGGCTTTCTTTATACTTCACTTTCACTTTGTCCAGGTGGTCTACAAACTTCTGCACATCAGGGTCGTAACCATAACCGCCTTCTGCCAGTTTATTGCCATTCTCATCTATGTAAAAATAGAAGGGTTGTGCATTTGCCCCAAACTGTGATGCCTGTATATCTTCATTCCTATCACCCACAGTTACCACCTGTGCACCCAGTATTTTAGAATAGTACTGTTGGTCTTTGGGCAGCTCCGTTTTATCATAATCGCAGTACAGCGATGCTACGATGAAGTCTTCTTTCAGGCGCTTCGCCACTTCCGGTTTCGACCATACCTGTGCTTCCATCTTGCGGCAGTTCACACAGTTGATGCCCGTAAAGTCGAGCATGATTGGCTTCTTCAATATCTTGGCTGCCGCTAAAGCTTCTTCATATTCAAAATATGTAACCAGGCCCATGCTCTTCACCACAGGTGGTTCGTATATCTTCATTTCTTCTACATACTTCACAGGAGCCACTCCGTTGTTGCTTGATGCATGCGCATTGCCGCCACTACCACCTTCTGTCAGTACAAAGTCTTGCGTACCCATTGGTGGCACAAACTGGCTCATACCATTCAGCGGTGCACCCCACATACCCGGCAGCAGGTATACGGCAAATGAGAAACAGGTAATGGCTAAGAATAATTTGAACAGGCCCACATATTCCTGGCCGTAGATATTTTTAGCAGGGGCATCATCGTGAGATAACTTCAGCTTGCCCAGCAGGTAGAAGCCCAGCAATACCGCCAGTACGATCCATATAGCTATGAATATCTCCCTATCCAGCAAGCGCCAGCCTTGTGCCAGGTCTGCATTAGAGAGGAACTTCAGCGCCAGCATCAGCTCTATGAAACCAAGCGTCACTTTTATCTGGTTCAGCCAGCCACCTGAAGAGGCTATCTTGTTTAGCATGCCGGGGAATACCGCAAACAGTGCAAATGGAAGTGCCAGGCCAATAGAGAAGCCCATCATACCAATGGTAGGGCCTATAATACCGCCTTTACTCGTTAATACGAGCAACGGGCCAACGATTGGGCCTGTGCATGAGAACGACACGATAACCAGTGTCAGGGCCATGAAGAAGATACCACCAAAGCTGCTAACACCTGCTTTCGCATCAGTCTTACTGGTCCATGAAGAAGGCAATGCTATTTCGAATGCCCCGAGGAAGGAGATACCAAATATCACAAATACGGCAAAGAAAAACAGGTTGGCTATCCAGTTGGTAGAAAGGTTGTTCAGTGCATTGGCACCAAACAATACAGATATCAATACACCCAATACGGTGAAGATGATGATGATGGAAAGCGAATAATAGATAGCATTGCGGATGCCTTCTGCACGGGTCTTACTTCTTT